>JAJBTS010000032.1 GCA_020860885.1 Bacteroidales bacterium | reverse complement strand
TTATTATTATTTTTGCGTCTTGTTGTCTAAATTTAAAAAATTATCATGAATACTATTACCCCTCTTTTTTGGTTCGTTCCGATCGCTTCCCTAATAGCGCTCGGATTTGCCTTCTATTTCTTCAAATGGATGATGAAACAAGATGAAGGCACTGATCTTATGAAAAAAATTGCTCAACATGTGCGTGTCGGAGCTATGTCTTATCTGAAACAACAGTATAAAGTTGTAATCCTTGTATTCATTGTATTAATGATAGTATTTGCCATAATGGCTTATTTCGGCCTGCAAAATAACTGGGTCCCCATAGCCTTTATAACAGGAGGTTTTTTCTCGGGACTCGCAGGATTCTTGGGTATGAAAACAGCAACCTACGCTTCTGCCCGGACAGCCAACGCAGCTAAAAACTCACTGAACAGCGGACTACAGGTGGCTTTTCGTTCGGGAGCCGTAATGGGATTGGTTGTGGTAGGCTTAGGCTTATTAGATATTTCTCTATGGTACATCATATTAAGTTATGCTCTTCCTGCCTCCGTAAGTAAAATGACTATCATAACTACAACCATGCTTACCTTTGGAATGGGGGCATCCACCCAGGCACTTTTTGCCCGTGTAGGTGGTGGCATCTATACCAAAGCAGCCGATGTAGGTGCTGATTTAGTAGGGAAAGTAGAAGCCGGTATTCCTGAAGATGATCCCAGAAACCCTGCTACTATCGCCGATAACGTAGGTGATAATGTAGGTGATGTAGCCGGTATGGGTGCCGACCTGTACGAATCGTATTGCGGATCTATCCTTGCTACTGCAGCATTAGGAGCCGCTGCCTTTGTAGGCAACGAAGATATGCAGATCAAATCGGTATTAGCCCCTATGCTCATTGCAGCTATTGGTATAATTTTATCTATCATTGGTATTTTCTCCGTAAAAACAAAAGAAAATGCAACCATGAAGAATTTACTTAGCTCGCTGTCTTTCGGAACCAATTTAAGTTCCGCATTAATAGTAGTGGCAACTTTCGGAATTATGTATTTATTACAAATAAATAACTGGGCATGGATATCCTGCTCTGTAATCGTCGGATTGTTGGTTGGGATAGTTATCGGACAGTCTACCGAATATTATACTTCTCACACCTATAAACCCACCCGGAAAGTATCGGAAGCCGGCTTGACAGGGCCTGCTACTGTGATTATTTCAGGATTAGGTTTGGGTATGATGTCTACAGCCATACCTGTAATTGCTGTGGTAATAGGAGTTATCGCTTCTTTTCTTTTTGCTTCAGGGTTTGATTTTGCAAATGTAGGGATGGGACTTTATGGAATAGGTATAGCAGCGGTCGGAATGCTTTCGACTTTAGGTATTACTTTGGCTACTGATGCCTACGGGCCTATTGCTGATAATGCCGGAGGAAATGCTGAAATGGCCGGCTTAGGAAAAGAAGTAAGAAAAAGAACGGATGCTTTGGATTCGTTAGGAAATACCACCGCTGCAACCGGAAAAGGTTTTGCTATCGGATCTGCTGCCTTAACAGGTTTAGCTTTATTAGCCTCTTATATAGAAGAAATTAAAATTGGCCTGGTGAGATTGGCGGATAAAGCTGCTGACGGCATGGTAAAGGTTACGGATCAGCTTACTCTGAGTGCAGAACAGATACACAATGCAGGCTTTACCGATTTTATGGAATATTACGAAGTTACACTTATGAATCCAAAAGTCCTGGTAGGAATGTTTCTTGGATCTATGATGGCGTTTTTATTCTGCGGATTAACCATGAATGCTGTGGGAAGAGCTGCTGCCAGCATGGTGGAAGAAGTCCGTCGCCAGTTCAGAACCATCAAAGGCATATTAACCGGAGAGGCGGAACCCGATTATGCCCGTTGCGTTGAAATATCAACCAAAGGAGCTCAGAGAGAAATGGTTCTTCCTTCCGTACTAGCTATAGCTGCTCCTGTGGTAACAGGTTTATTTTTCGGTGTCACCGGAGTTATGGGCCTGTTGGTAGGAGGTCTTAGCACCGGATTCGTATTGGCTATCTTTATGGCCAATTCAGGGGGTGCATGGGACAATGCAAAAAAATACGTAGAAGAAGGAAATCATGGAGGTAAAGGATCTGAGTGTCATAAAGCAACTGTGGTAGGTGACACTGTAGGGGATCCCTTTAAAGATACATCCGGCCCAAGCTTAAACATCCTTATCAAACTGATGAGTATGGTTGCAATTATTATGGCAGGACTGACTGTTTCCTGGAGTTTATTCTAAACAAACATATTAAGAACTCTCTTTTCCAGTGAGACCATGAAAATTACACAAATCTTAGGGGTAATCGAAGAGTTTGCCCCTTTGCCATTACAAGATGGCTTCGATAACTCGGGTTTACAGGTGGGAGATATTTCCCAACCGGCAAGAGGAATCCTTCTTTGCCTGGATGTTACGGAAGAAGTAGTTGATGAGGCTATTGAGTTGGGCTGCAACGTAATAATATCTCATCATCCATTGCTCTTTCACCCTCTGAAAAACCTGACAGGCAAAACGTATATTGAACGATGTATTATCAAAGCATGTAAACATGATCTGGTAATTTACTCCGCTCATACCAATCTGGACAATACCAAAAGGGGTGTTAATTATTATCTGGCAGAAAAAATAGGTTTGCAAAACATACGTATTCTGAAACCTAAGACTGACAGCTTACTAAAATTAGCTGCATTCGTCCCTACAGACTATGCAGATACTGTTAGAACTGCGTTATTCCATGCAGGGGCCGGACATATAGGCAATTACGATGCATGCAGCTACAATCTTGCCGGGCAGGGAACTTTCAGGGCAGGAGAAAATACAAATCCTTTTGTAGGAAACCAGGGAGAAATCCATACGGAAGAAGAAATAAAAATAGAGGTAATCCTTCCTTCCCATAAGAAGACAGCCGTTACGCGTGCTTTATTAATGACACATCCGTACGAAGAACCTGCATACGACTTTTATCCTATCCTGAATGAATGGAATGAAGCCGGATCGGGAGTAGTCGGCGAGTTACCTGCCGAAGAAGACGAAGAATCGTTTTTACAAAGGATTAAATCTATCTTCCAGCTTAAAAGCCTCAAACACTCCCCCCTTACAGGTAAAACGATACGAGAAGTTGCATTGTGCGGAGGAAGCGGCGCCTTCTTAATTAAAGAAGCTATAGCTTACGGAGCCGATATTTTTATTACCGGGGAAGCGAAATACAATGATTATTACGATGTGGAAAATAAAATTCTTCTTGCGGTATTAGGACATTATGAAACTGAGCAACATACAAAAGAGATATTTTTTGATATAATCTCAAAAAAAATACCTAACTTTGCCATTCATTTTTCAAATGTTAATACAAATCCTGTAAATTACATATAATTCAAATGGCAAAAAAAGAATTATCCTCAGAAGAAGAAAAAAAAGTAACTTCAAGAAAAAAGAACGAAAGTGATTCTGATAATATAGAGACTCCTGCATTACAGGAACAAAAAGTGGAAGGAAAAGAATTATCTGTCGAACAACGGTTGAGAAACTTATACAACCTCCAGTTGATCTTATCGGAAGTGGATAAAATTAAAACTCTTCGGGGAGAACTTCCTTATGAAGTTCAGGACCTGGAAGACGAAGTTGCCGGTTTAGGAACTCGTATCGAGAATTATCTTCTGGATTCTAAGGATATGGAAACAGCTATCGGCCAACAACGCATAAAAATTACAGATTCAAATGCTCTTATTGAGAAATATCAATCTCAATTAGATAATGTCCGTAACAATCGTGAATTCGATAGTTTATCAAAAGAAATTGAATTTCAAGGTTTGGAAGTAGAATTAGCGGAAAAGAAAATACGTGAATTCACTCATGAATTGAAAGTTGTTGCTGAAGAAATTGAAAAGAGTAAGAATCTTTACGAAGAACGCAGAGCGGATCTCAAATCTAAAAAAGAAGAATTGAATGAGATTATCTCTGAAACAAAAATACAGGAAGAACAACTACGCGAGCAAGCCAAAGAAATAGAAGGAACTATTGAACCTCGTCTGCTACAAGCATTCAAACGTATCCGTAAGAGTGCAAAAAACGGTTTGGCTGTCGTTTACATCCAACGGGACGCCTGTGGAGGTTGTTTTAACAAAATTCCTCCTCAAAGACAATTAGACATCAAACTACGTAAAAAAATCATTGTTTGCGAACATTGCGGCCGTATAATTATCGACCCGGAATTAGCAAACGCCGAACAATAAATCAGTAAACAGTGAACAGTGAACAGTGATCAGAAATTAGTCAAGCACTGTTCACTGTTTACTGATTACTGCTCACTGTAAATGCATCCTTTAAGTTTATTTAAATATTGTCCGAAATGCGGTTCTTCACATTTTGTGGAAAACAACTTTAAGTCTAAAAGATGCGAGACTTGTAAATTCGTTTACTATTTTAATTCATCAGCTGCTACGGCTGCGTTTATTCTCAATAAAGACGATAAGCTTCTCGTAGCAAAAAGAGCCAAAGATCCGTCAAAAGGGACACTCGATCTTCCCGGCGGATTTATCGATCTCTATGAAACAGCGGAAGAAGCAATAAAAAGAGAAATTGCAGAAGAAACTGGCCTGACAATCGAAAAATTTAATTATTTATTTTCTCTCCCAAACATATACCCCTATTCCGGATTCGAAGTTCATACTGTAGATCTTTTTTTCCAATGCCATATAAATGATTTCTCCATGATGCAAGCCCATGATGATGTTGAAGAATTATTTTTTCTGGATAAAAAAGAAATCAAACCTGAGCTTTTCGGATTAAAATCTATCCGGAAGGCTGTTGAAATATGGCTCAGAGATTCCTTTATCTAATTAAGTATTCTCCTGCTCACGTAACTCCTCTAACAACCTTTCTACAGATAAAAAAGTACTATTCATTGATTTTATTTTCTAAATTGTATAATATTATTTATACTTGCTGAAAAGAAACAAACAATCATGAATAATAAATTTTATCTGGTCCTCTTATTATTAAT
>JAJBTS010000288.1 GCA_020860885.1 Bacteroidales bacterium | reverse complement strand
ATAAGTATACATACGGAGAATCGAAAGATTTGAATGAAATCTCCAGAATCAGAACATCCCTACAAAAAGCCTTTAAAGATGCATTTGTAGTGTGTTTTGAAAATGGAGTAAAAGTAGCTGTCAATAAAAATTAATGATCAATGAAGAAAATATTTACTAAAGAAGTTATAATAGGGTTAGTTACAATTGTAAGTTTATTCGTTTTATATTCGGGTGTCAATTATTTAAAAGGGATCAATATCCTTAAACCAACGAACCATTATTATGTATTGATGCAAAACGTATCCGAATTACAAACCTCCAGCCCGGTTTATGTGGATGGCTTCAGAGTCGGAATAGTAAATGCTATAGAATATCAATTCAACAACCCGAATCCTGAAAATATTATTGTCCAGATTAGCCTGGATAAACAAATGAAAATACAAACCGGCAGCTATGCCGAATTAAAATCAGGACTGACTTCCGGCGCCTATATGAATCTCATCCTTAATAAGTACGTCAGCAGCTACCATCAGATCGGCGATACAATTACAGGTAAAACAGAAATAGGATTGATGGATAAGGTTTCGCAGGAATTACTTCCCCAGGTAGAAAATATTTTACCCCGTTTGGATTCCATCTTACTGGGAATTCAGGTTTTGGTAAACCACCCGGCTTTGACACAATCGTTGGATCATATCGAATCTACAACTTCTAATTTACAAAAATCTTCGAAGGAATTAAATAACTTATTAGCAAACGATGTTCCTGAGATTGTTAGTAATCTCAACAAAATCTCTTCGGATTTTGCTGTTGTAAGCAATAATATGAAAAGTTTAGATTTCCAGAGAACACTGGATAACGTGGATAAGGTACTGGCTAATATGGATAAGGTCACACAACAATTGAATAACCCGGATAGTTCTTTAGGACTGCTACTCAATGATCGTTCTCTTTACGACAATCTGGATTCCACAGCAAAAAATGCAGCGGATCTATTAAAAGACGTTAAAGAAAATCCTAAAAACTACGTGCATTTTTCCATATTTTGAAATCAACAGGGATATCTTTACGGAATTCATCTAAAGAGATTATTTAGAATTCATCTAAACATTAACTTCATATTTCTTTATCTGAAATCTTCCTCTAAACTGCCTATTGCCAAATGCAAGCCGTAGTATTCAGGAATGGCACAAAACTCAAGTCAATTCAATCAACAGTCATAAACAACTGTTTATCAGCAAAATAAAACAAAAAGGAAATTTACACAGGCTAAGTTATTGTAAAACAAGCAATAATAAATTTCACAGAAAAGCAATAAAAAAGACATTTTGTTTTGTTGTTTTTTTTTTGAAATTTTGCAGTGAGAAATCAAGAACACAATCCAAATATTTTTCTAGAACATTCATAGGCTGACAAGTGTTAAATTTAGGTATTGTTAATTTATTAATTTAAAAATAAAAACGGTAAGAAGTGGAGTCACATGTAAATTTATGGAATCAATGTTTAAGCATTATTAAAGATAATGTCAGTCATAGTATCTATAATACATGGTTTACACCGATCATTCCGCTGAAGTATGAAGGGAGCGATTTTACAATTCAGGTTCCCAGTCAGTTCTTTTACGAATATCTGGAAGAAAAATATGCGGATCTTATTTTCCATGCATTAAAGAGGGTCAGTGAAAAGAACCTGACACTCAACTACAGGATTATTGTTGATCATTCAAACAGGAATAACGGACATACGACTCTTCAAAGTGAACGTCCTATTCCGGAGAATGAGAATCAGAAAAAAGCAAAAGACTTAAACAAAGCACCTAATGATTTGTATCAACCATCTATTCTGGATTGGGATCCGAACTTAAACAATCGTTTGTCTTTCCGGAACTTTTTTGAGGGTACAAGCAATAAACTGGCACGATCTATCGCATTAAAAATAGCAGATGAGCCAGGGAAAGATTTCAATCCCTGTTTTATTTACGGAGGTTCAGGGGTTGGAAAAACACACCTGTGTCACGCAATCGGTAATAAGATCATGGAAATAGATTCCCAGAAAAAAGTATTATATATATCTGCTCATTTATTTGAAGTGCAATTTACCGATGCCCGGAAGAAGAATACTCACAACGATTTTGTTCATTTTTATCAGGGAGTGGATGTACTGATCTTAGACGATATTCACGAATTATCGGGCAAAGAAAAAACTCAACAAGCTTATTTCCATATTTTTAATCACCTGAAATTACTGGGTAAACAGCTTATCCTCACAGCAGATAAAGCTCCTGTAGAGATTCAGGGACTAGAAGAACGCCTTATCGGACGATTAAAATGGGGTTTAACGTTAGAGCTTCAAAAACCGGATATCGAACTACGTAAACGAATATTGCATAATAAAGTTAAACAGGACGGATTAAATATCAGTAACGATATAATCAATTACATTGCTGAAAATGTAACGGATCACGTCAGAGACCTGGAAGGTATAATTACTTCCCTCGTTGCCCACTCGCTGGTGTTCGGATGCGAAGTAGATATTGAATTAACAAAAAGAGTGGTTAGCAAAACCATTAAACTGGAGAAAAAACAAATCACTTTAGAAAAGATTCAAAATGTGGTTAGTTCTTATTTCAAAATAGATATCAACGAAATCCATTCCAAATCACGAAAAAGAGAAATTGTACAGGCAAGACAAGTAACTATGTTCCTTTCCAAAAAGTATACGGATCATTCTTACGCGCACATTGGAAACATGGTCGGCAAAAGAGACCATGCGACAGTACTCCATGCCTGCAAAACCATTCAGGACAATCTGGATATTGATAAAGGATTCAGGTTGACAATGAAAGATATTGAAACACAACTTCAGGATTGATTCATCCTAATCAATCCTTCCTCATTTACATTTTACCCCAACAGAGTTGATTCATACACCCGGTTATTTCCCGGTAAAAACCGGGGTTGGATCTATCATTCATTATTTAGTGATACATTATTTTCCTCGGATCAGTCTTCTTCACAGCCCCTTTTCAACACCCTCAAAAACCATCCGACTCCCACTTATAGGTACATTTTGATACATTTCTAATGCATTACATTAAAATGAATCATTTCGACAAAAGTTATAGCAATTTTAGTAAAGAAAATCCGCATAGATGAAATTAATTTTGTACAGTTCAATTTCAAATCCATAATTGGGAGGAAAGATCATCTTTCTATTGAATAATTACTCTCGGCTATTCTATCTTTATATATCCCTAATGTTACTTTATGTAACGTTATTTTTTGAACGAAATAAAGGGAAAAAGGCTCTTTAACCAAGAGCCTTTTTTATTTTTATAAGTTTAATCAATAGATCCTCTAATAAATCCAGACGCAGCATATTGGCACCATCCGAAAGAGCTTTTTCCGGCTCGGGATGAGTTTCTATGAATATTCCATCCACACCGACAGCTATCGCAGCTTTCGCTATGGTTTCTATCAGTGCCGGCATACCTCCGGTTACTCCGCTTGCCTGATTCGGTTGTTGCAAAGAATGGGTAACATCCATCACCACAGGATAACCAAAGCTTTGCATTTCCGGGATACCCCTGTAATCTACTATCAGGTCGGTATACCCGAAAGTGGTTCCGCGTTCTGTTAGCATTACCTGATCATTTCCACTCTCCACAACTTTCCTGACAGCAAACTTCATAGATGCAGGAGACAGGAACTGACCTTTCTTTATGTTGACAACCTTTCCTGTTTGAGCCGCAGCAACCAATAAATCCGTCTGACGGGATAGAAAGGCAGGAATCTGTAAAACATCCACATACTCCGCAGCACGCAATGCATCGTGGGTTTCATGAATATCGGTAACGACAGGCACATCAAACACCTCGCGAACCTTACCCAGTATTTTTAATGCTTTTTCATCGCCAATACCTGTAAAAGAATCCACCTTTGACCGGTTGGCCTTCTTGTAAGAGCCTTTAAATACGAAAGGAATATTCAGTTTTTGGGTAATAGAAACAATTTTCTCAGCTATATCCATAGCCATCTTTTCATTCTCAATGGCACAAGGACCCGCCAGTAAGAAAAAGTTGTCCTTTTTTATCAATTCTTCAAAAGAAATCATTATCTCAGAGTTTTAATTAATACACAAATTTACAAAAAAAGATTGTCTTCCTTTCGAAAGACAATCCCTTTTTAAACATCATCCAACACTACAGCAAATTAATTACTGTATTTTCTTTATATCAATACCTTAACTCTCTCTTTCTGGATTCATCAATTCTTTTCTGAACCCTATCACAATCTTTCTTCAGTCCTTTCAGTTCGAAAGCCAGTAAGATGCGGGCAATTCCCAGAAAAAGAAAAGTAAAAGCCAAGATATAAATAACAGAAAAAGCTCCTGCAACAGGAAAGAAAATGATTCCAATAGCGCATAATACGGATAAAATACCTAATGCCAGGTACCAACCCCAGTTTTTATTACCGAATTGCTTCAACTCAATGGAAGATCCAATAATGGAGAATCCGCGAAACATCAGCCAGAAAGCCAGGATATACGGAATAACAGCTGCGCTCAACCCGGGATAGATAAGAAGAAAAGTTCCTAAAATTAAATCCAGGATACCTAACGCTAAATACCATCCCCATCCGGGAAGTATATTTTTGTTACTAATAGAGAATATAATTTCGAATATTCCCTCTACAAACATAAAAACGGCAAAACCGATGGCAAGCACGGCATAACTAACCAGTGGATTAAACATAAGCAATAGCGCTCCTACAACAAACAGTATCCCTATTAATAAGGAGATCCACCAATTTTTTACTGATTCACATAAACTTTCAAAAAATTCAGTTCTCATAAGATTATTTTTTATTAATTGTATTTAAAACAAATACCACAGGAATATAGTTCCCAAAATACATACAATATATTAACATGATTATTATTTCCTTTAATTTTTTAAGGATTTTTTATTAGTTTTGTATAAACAATAAAACTTTGAGTATGCTTGAAAATGAGCTCTTACTGGAAAGAGACCTGTTCTTTTTCTTAAACGGAAGTGAATCGGGCTTCCTGG
>JAJBTS010000355.1 GCA_020860885.1 Bacteroidales bacterium | reverse complement strand
CTATTATCTTTTCGGATCTTTTTGCTCAAACAAGTGTAATTGCGGAAAAAGGACCTTATAAAAATGGGACGTCTGTTTTCAGAATAACAACGGATATAAATGATCCGACTATTATAATTGGTACATCATGGGGAAGTATAAACGGATTTTGGGGACAAGTTAAAGAAAAATGCATCACTGAAGCGGATAATGATATCTATAGCTTAATAAATATTGGAAATAGGATATGGACTTTAACTATAAAAGATTACGGTAGCTTTATAGGTGATCCGATAGGAGCATCATTTGCAGATCCCATTTTGGGGCTGAATGTACAGTCTTCCTGTAAGCCCTGGTATAATTGTCCCGAACCAGGTCGTAATTATTTTATAGTTCTGGAAAATGAACCAGACCCCTGCGAAGAAGTTGAAATTGAAGATCGTCATTTTACCACAAATGATCCTGAAAATAAGAATACTATGGATGCAGAATATACCTTCCGGGTAAAAGGACCTTTAAATATGAAGCATAAGCTATGGTTTGCCGTAGGAGTTGAAGATGATTTACAACCTGCTAATTATAGTATTGAAATAGAAGCGGATGATCTGGAAATTATTTCTGAAACGAACTGTGAAGGTATTCATATATACCAATTTACTCTTGACAAAGTGTTTGGATCCGTAATGAATGAAGGCGAAATCCTAAATCTGGATTATTTTCAGTATGGTTTAACAGATGAAAATAATAATTTTATTTTCGGGCCTTCAGATAATTATATTTATTTTCATAAAGATCCATGTATAGAGCCGATAGAAGAAATAAAGATTAATTCTTCAGCATCGAATTATTTATATAAAGATATACCACTCAGTGCTTATGTTATCACAGCTATTGATAACCCTCAATTGAAAATAAGTCTTGTAAAAATTCAATTGAAGTGCTATCAAAATGCCTGTCATTGGGAGAAGGAGTGCTTGTTAAGGATTGTATGAATACAAGCGCTAATGAAATTTACACTCTGGATTTTGTTCTTAACGAAGTATTTTCTTCTCCCTCTTTTGATTGGTTACCTCTGGAAGAAATTAAATTTACAATCTGTGATTCAAAATGTAATCCATCTGAAACCTCAAAAATATACAAGTATGATGGATACAACCAGATTATACTTCTCTTAAAGCAATACAGTTTTCAGCGCTGTAATTTAGAAGATTATTTAATTGATAATCAATTAATACCCAAACCTGATGGTTATACATCTAATGAAGGTAACTGGAAAATGGATTATGATTATTTCATGGAAGATCTCAATATTAAATTTCCTTCTCCTTCCGATTGGGATCGTGGGGTTGAAAATTATCCTTATAAATTGAATGATTTCCCCCTTCCAAATAATGCTTTTCGTTTTGCGAGATATCAGAATACGATGGGGTTTTACAATTGGAGCTCTCATGCAGGCTCGTCCGGCGTAGCTGTTCCCGGAGGATTGGTCCATACGAAACCTTGGATAAATACTCAATATCCGGGTGAATCGGTCTATTGGATGGTTGACGGGCAATATTCAGACTCCGATTTATTAAAGAATTGGTTAGGAATCTCATACCTTAAAATCCGGATTATTATGGAGCCTTATCCGGTGGATGACCGTAAGTGGGCCCCTATTTATGAGGAAAATTATGATAATCTAACTCAAGAAGAAGCAAAAGCGTTAGAAACGAATGGCATAACATCATATAATTTTGCATCCGAAGAAAAAGGCTGGCCGCAGGATGGTCAGTATAGGGTAGCGGATAAAGTTATTGCCGGTTCTAATGGAGATGTTCCCGGCGATTGGAATTGGGGACTCCGAGATCACACTTCAGGCTCCGGACAAATGTATATCGTAAATGCTGATGTAAATGAAAAAGGATTGTTTTACACACATACCATAGATATTTGTCCGGGTATTACAGCACGCTTATCAGCCTGGTTTCTTAATCTATGTGATGGAACTTTTTCTATGAACAATAATTATTATCCTCAGCCGGGTGCTACGGCTTATGATAATCGTCTATATCCTATAAAGCCTAATATTCGTATGAAGGTGACAGCGAAAGTGTTGGAAGACAAAGTACAAAAAGAAATTGTTTTGGCGAATGCGTATACGGGTGAGATACAATTTACGACTGAGTGGGAAAAACATTTCGTTGAGTTTGAAATTCCTTCAAATGTAGTGGATAATAGTATCCATGTAGAATTTCTGAATATGTATAGGGGTGGCCAGGGCAATGACTTTGCTATAGATGATATTAAGATTGAAAAATTAAAATGTGATTTGGAATTAGATGCTCCACCATCGGCTTGCTACGATCGTGAGGATTTTGTCATTAAATTAGATGAAAAAAGTTTATATGAATTTCATAAATTAAAGATTTATCCGGATAAAATCTATTTTCAATGGAAAAAAGAAAAATGGTATAAGGATTATTATGGGGCTGCTCAGGAATTACATCTTGGAGAAAATGCAAAAAACTATGCGTACGATCCGAATTCTCCAAATCCCACGATTGGAGTAATTGATTTTGACGATTATACGCAGAGAGTAAAAGCTTTCGATTATACTTTTACTGCATCCGGGAATGGAGATGTCAATCCGGTAGACCGGACTGAAAAAGATAGGTATATCTTGACTATAGCAGGTTCACCTGATGAATTAAACGGCTCCGTTTGTTCTTCATCTGTATCGTATATATTAAATAAAGAAGAATTTGACATTGATTTTATAGTTTACCCTTCAAGTAAAAAGATTTGTTTGGGTGAAAAAGTTGAATTTCAGATTGTGCCTAAAGAGGGAGAAAATATTTTAGGCAATTACGATTGGTATGAATGGGAGATAAAAGGAGATCATAATTGGGATATCCAGGAATTAGAAACTCAATATGAACTTATTAATCCCAAGTTTGTCGGTCGTTCAGGGCCTGATGGGAAAATCACTGTCTATCCGCAAAAAACTTGCGTCTATCGCGTAGAAGGATTTTGTGAAAACAGTCAGCATGTTATTGTAAATGTAGTACCAACTCCTAAAATATATTTCACAGAAAACGATGATAAATATATGAATAAGGAAACAGGTGTATTTACTCTGCGAATATGCTCTAATGGATCTTCTTTTGTTTTACCATGTTACGATACTCAGCCTT
Source organism: Bacteroidales bacterium (assembly GCA_020860885.1). Taxonomy (GTDB): domain Bacteria; phylum Bacteroidota; class Bacteroidia; order Bacteroidales; family Azobacteroidaceae; genus Azobacteroides. The sequence continues at coordinate 1,898 of JAJBTS010000355.1, read as the reverse complement.
CTGTGGGGAGTGGTCAGATAGAGGCATTATATTATGAGATTTATCGGGTAGATGATAACAAAGAAAATACTGGAGCTTGTTTAAAGAAAGGTGCGATTGAAGAACCTGGTAAACCCCTTGGTGAATTACCTTCTGCTTTAACTCAGAATGATGTGAATATAGGGAATCATACGGAAAAATTTGTAATCGTTCTATCTTTAACTGAAGAACCTCTCGAGGGAGAATGCCAGAGCCGTATCTATTTTAATGTAAGAAATATTTCAGATAAAGCTGTTTGGAATCCTCAACCCGGAAATAATGACAATTGGAATTACGATGGTAATTGGAATGTTTTTTCAAGTAATGCGATTTATGACATTCATGTATTACCTTACGAAGCAGGTGTACCAATGGCTTGTACCGATGTTATGATTCAAGGAAACTCAGTTTGGTATCCCGATCTTAAATCCGAAGAAGCATACGACGATAGCAAAGAAACAGGAATAGTAGAATTGCCTTCAGACTATAATTTTTCCGCTCAACCCGTTTGTAATACAATTATTTTTGAAATGGGTGGTAAATTAGGTAATCAGCATCATCTTGAATATTGGAAGGCTTTTATAGAATATAATTTTGGATACTATGACATTAACAATAATTTTGTAAATGGAAAACCAACCAGTCAGATCATGCGAAGAGATCGTTTCTATACGATCACTATTCCTTTACAGGATATGGTCATCGGTGATTTCTCTTTCGGAGGTAAACCCAATGCATATTCACGTTATGCGGAAGTGATTCGCGATGTTGAAACTGAAAATATGGAAGCCAATATTGAGATGACAAATCCCATTCCATTTTATAATGTTGAATTAAAACCCGGTTTTGGCTTTGCATATAAAGTATTGCCGTATGGTGATACCGAGATAAACAATCAGAAAAATCTGGATCGTACACGAGGAGTCGTTAGGCTTCCTAATTTTGAGAATGAAAAAGATGGTCTTCTGGTGGAGAATTACGGACAAAATCATCACAATATATGGGATAAGGCCACATCAACCAATACTTTTTATTATTATTTGCTGGGATGCCCGGACCATAGACTAAATATGAAAAAAGATACCAAATACAGATGTAAATGGGAAAAGGATGAAAATCTATTTTCTGCGTACCGGTTTATTTCTGAAAAGATTTATATAAATCGACCCGATGCCGGAATTGTATCTATTAAGTCTCCGAAAGAAACAGCCCACATACTGGTTGGAAATCCCTTCTTTTCTTATATTCATTTTAATTCATTCTATGAGGCTAATCGCGATTTAATCTATGATTATTATTATATCTACGATGGAGAAAATATTTTGGCGTATTATCCTAACCGGAATATCTCCACTCAAAATGGAGGAGATATTTACGATGATCAGATCAATGCTAATGGATACATAGCTCCTTCACAGGCCTTTTTTGTTGATCCTATCCACTCCGGATCTGAGTTCAATATCAACTTAAATGCAAATATGACGGTAGTGAATCCGAAAATAGAAGAAAAGCTATTTTTAAGAAGTTCACCAGAAGAATTCAATGTATTAAAAGTAACAGCTGCAAATTCTGAATATTCATCCTCAATTGTAATTATTTGCCATAGTTCAAATTCCGGCGACGGAGTTCCCAAAGTTTTCTCGGATAAAACAGCTATCCCTGAAATATATATTAAACAAGGAGGGAAATTGAAGTCCATTATAGAAGTAGGAGAGATTAAAGGGACTATCCCCTTGGGAATAAAGACAAGTCGCCGGAATACTAATGTAACTTTTTCAATACAAGGTTTAAAGGATATCTGTAATCGTAATGAAGTGTTCTTTTTCGATACCGAACTCAATGTTAAAAAGAAATTATCAGTTGCAGATTCTACCTATTCT
>JAJBTS010000383.1 GCA_020860885.1 Bacteroidales bacterium | reverse complement strand
CAGTCGTGCTGTAATAGAATCAATTAAGCCAGGCAAAGAAGTAGATAAGATATTGATGCGCCTGGATTTGCAAAACGATTTGGCACGGGAGTTATTCAATATTGTAAAAAGTACGCATATTCCTATCCAGAGAGTTCCCCAGGAAAAGCTGGACCGGCTTACACGAAAGAATCACCAGGGGGTTATTGCGTTTATTTCTGCCGTAACTTACCAGACACTGGAGGATATTGTTCCTTTCTTATACGAAGAAGGAAAAAATCCTTTTATACTTTTACTGGACGGGATTACGGATGTCCGTAATTTTGGAGCTATAGCGAGAACGTGCGAATGTGCAGGAGTAGATGCAATCGTTATCCCGGCGAGAAACAGTGTATCGGTAAACGCCGATGCAGTGAAAACATCCGCAGGAGCTTTGTTGTCCTTGCCGGTATGCAAAGAGGCCAGCATCACAGAAGCGATTAAGTTCCTTAAAAATTGCGGATACAAAGTGTTTGCTGCGACAGAAAAAGCGGAAACCAACTATACGCAGGGAAACTACACAGATCCTATTGCCATTGTTATGGGCGGAGAAGATATGGGTATTTCTATGGATAACCTTCGTATTTGCGACGAGATGATCAAAATACCTATCCTCGGTAATATTGCATCCTTAAATGTTTCTGCTGCTGCCGCTGTATTGATGTATGAAGTGGTAAGGCAACGGGAACAGTAAACAGTGAACAGTTATCATATAAATTAAAGAAACAAGAATATGAAAGAAAGAATCAATACATCCAAAGCTCCAGCAGCTATCGGACCTTATTCACAAGGAATAAAAAAAGGAAACTTAGTGTTTTTATCCGGGCAACTTGGAATGGATCCTGCTACCGGAGAATTCGTATCCGAATCGGTTTCGGAACAAACGGAACAGGCTTTCAAAAACATCAAAGCTTTGTTGGCTGAAGTTAATTTAACGTTGGATAATGTTATAAAAACAACTGTCTTTTTATACGATATGGCTGATTTCGGAGCTATGAACGAAGTGTATTCAAAACAGTTCAACGAACCCTATCCTGCACGTTCTGCCGTAGCCGTAAAAACACTGCCGAAAAACGCACTGGTGGAAATCGAAGTAATTGCTTCTATAGACTAAAAAATGGATAAACTTCTTCAGCAGCTCAATGAAAGTCAACGCGAAGCTGTCCTCTACAACGAAGGACCCAGTTTAGTCATCGCCGGAGCTGGCTCCGGCAAAACACGTGTACTAACTTTCAAAATTGCTTATTTACTACAGAACGGGATTTCCCCTTACAACATCCTGGCTTTAACTTTTACCAATAAAGCCGCCCGGGAAATGAAATCCCGTATCGGGGAAATAGTAGGAGAAGATCTCGCCAGACGCTTATGGATGGGTACTTTCCATTCCATATTTTCAAGAATATTAAGAAGAGAATCGGAGAAAACCGGATTCTCTTCCGATTTTACAGTGTATGATTCGCAGGATTCTAAAAATCTGATTAAAACAATCATCAAAGAGAAAGAATTAGACGACAAAATCTATAAACCGGGGAGCATACAGTCGCATATCTCGAAAGCTAAAAATGCTTTGATAACTCCTGAAATGTACGAAAGGGACAGAGAGCTGATAGCAGACGACCTACACAATAAGAAACCCAGGACGCACGAAATATATTCTTCTTACTGGAACCGCTGCAAAGCTGCCAATGCCATGGATTTCGATGATTTATTGCTCTATATTTACCTTTTATTCAAAGATTATCCGGAGGTTATTGAGCGATACAGGAACCAGTTCCGGTTTATTCTGGTGGATGAATATCAGGATACCAATTCTGTTCAACATGCCATCGTAACACAATTGGCTGCCGACCATCATCGTGTATGCGTGGTAGGAGATGATGCCCAGAGCATCTACTCTTTCCGTGGAGCAAACATTGGAAATATTCTTAATTTCAGGAAAACATATCCCGAATCCAAACTATTTAAGCTGGAGCAGAATTACCGTTCTACTCAAACGATTGTAAATGCTGCAAATTCACTGATAGAAAAAAATAAAGAACAAATACCTAAAACGGTTTATTCGGAAAACAGCCTGGGAGAAAAGATTCATGTGGTCAGCGCTTATTCCGATTATGAAGAAGGATTCAATGTGGCTTCCCGAATCGCAGAAATGCGGATGGTCAGTAAATACGAATACAAAGATTTTGCAATCCTTTACCGCACAAACTCACAGAGCCGCATCTTTGAAGAGGCCCTTCGCAAAATAAATATTCCTTACAAAATATACGGAGGTCTTTCTTTTTACCAGCGTAAAGAAGTGAAAGATGTGATCGCTTACCTTCGTTTGATTGCCAATCCTAACGACGAAGAAGCTTTCAAGCGGATAATCAATTATCCTTCCCGGGGAATTGGAGATACGACACTCAAAAAAATTACTTCTGCAGCAGGTTTGTATGGTGTGAGCCTGTGGGAAGTAATAAGTAATCCTCTGGATTACAACCTGAGCATCCATAGCGGAACACTGAAAAAGCTGGATGGATTCAAAAACCTGATGAACGGGCTGATGGAATACAACCAGGAACACAATGCTTATGAAGTCGGAAGCAGGGTTGTGAGAGAAACAGGGATGATTACCGATTTGTATGCAGACAAAACTCCCGAAGGGTTGAGCCGCATTCAAAATATAGAAGAACTCATTAACAGCCTGTATGAATTTGTATCCGTACGACAGGAAGAAGGGAATGAGGAGATCCGGGTAAGCGATTTCCTGTCTGAAATCTCACTTCTCACGGATCAGGATACGGAAAAAGGGGAAGACAGCAGCCGCGTCACAATGATGACTATCCATTCCGCCAAAGGACTGGAATTTAAGAATGTTTTCGTGGTAGGGCTGGAAGAAGACCTTTTTCCTTCGGAAATGTGCAAACGCAATCCTAAAGAAATAGAAGAAGAACGCCGCCTGTTTTATGTAGCGATCACCAGAGCGGAAGAAAATGCTATCTTGACGTATGCCAAAAGCCGGTTTCACAACGGACAATCCAAAATAAGTTCTCCCAGCAGATTTATCAAAGATATTGATAAACAATATCTGCGCTTGCCTGCTGACCTGGCTTTTGAAAGAATAGATACCCCAACGACAAGTTTCGACAAAATGAGTCGTTCCGGTAGCATGTATTCAGGCAAAACGGCTTTACCGGAAAAAGAATTATACACCAACCCACGCAAACTATCCAGGATTAACGATGCGAATGTGAACATTCCCGTACAAAATATAGGCGATTTGAAAGTAGGCAATACCATACAGCACGAACGCTTTGGTATTGGCAAAGTCACCGAACTTTCCGGAACCGGAGAGAATGCGAAAGCTACCGTAGAATTCGATAGCTTCGGTAAAAAACAATTGCTATTAAAATTCGCCCGGTTTACTATACTTTAAATCCATATGCTTTAAATATGAACATACGAAAAATATCAGAATCTGATTTTGAACAAATCAACGCTCTCATTATGGAGTTGGCTGAATTTGAAAATCATCCGGAGAAAATGGTCAACTCAGTGGAACGGATGAAAGCCGAAAAAAAAAATTTCAACGGCTGGGTCATTGAGACTCCCGACAACAAAATTGTAGGTTATGCCACCTACTTTTTCTGTTATTTTACCTGGATAGGAAAATCGTTGTATATGGATGATTTGTATGTAAAACCTGAATTCAGGGGAATGGGTCTGGGAACGCAACTGATCAATAAAGTCATACAGTATGCAAAAGAAGAAGGTTGCCACAAATTGCGCTGGCAGGTTTCCGCCTGGAATAACCGGGCTATGGATTTCTATAAGAAATTAGGAGCAGAGATTGATGGTACTGAACAAAACTGTGACTTGGTATTTTAAGAAATTGATAAAGCTCAACAACTTATACGCCTGATAAGATTTGCTTTCGGGATAATGATTGAGCAAGGAGATTTAAAAAACAAAAAGAAATGAAAAAAACAATATACCAGGTGGATGCTTTTACCGGGGAACCCTTTAAGGGAAATCCGGCGGCTGTCATGCTAGGGGATGAAGATATATCAACGAAATTCATGCAGAATATTGCCATGGAAATGAATTTATCTGAAACCGCTTTTCTCTTTCCCGAAGGTGATAATTTTCGGATACGTTATTTTACTCCAACCATGGAGGTTCCTTTATGCGGACATGCAACCTTGTCAAGCGCTCATATTATCTATGAACTGGGATTGAAGAATCCGGATGAAACTCTCTTTTTAAAAGCCAAAGGAGCCGATTTGGCCATTAACAAGCAGGACGAATGGATTTGTATGAATTTCCCAAAGTATCCTTTAAGAAAGATCGAAACGCCTTCCGGTTTCCAAGAATACGTCGGTTTTGAACCGGTGGAAACCTATTCCAGCCTGTATAACTGGATGATTGCCATCGCCCCTTCGGAAACGGATATAGAACATGCAAACCCTGATTTTGAAAAGTTAATCGGCAATGGAATGGGACACCTGGTGATTACAGCAGAGAGTAAACGCGTAGAGACCGATTTTGTACTCAGGTGTTTTGCTCCCATTTCCGGCATTAATGAAGATCCCGTTACCGGCTCCCTACACTGTGCCCTGATCCCTTTGTGGAGTAACAAACTGGGTAAATCAGAGATGAATTCTTTACAATTATCTTCAAGGTCCGGAAGATTAAGAGTGAAACGGGTTGGGAACGACAGAGTTGAAATCTGTGGTAAAGCAGTAACTGTGTTTCAAGCGGAGCTGAAAATATAAACCAATAAATAATTATTAGGTAAGCTCATAAAAACAGCTGGATTTTCCACAAAGTTACTGGAAAAGATTTATTTTAATATAACAGCAGACTAAAATAACCTTCCTGAACTAAACAAAATCGTTTTATCCCTGTTCTTTCAGTTGTATGCATTATTAAATGTACTTTGAAATATAAAAGAAACATTTAACTTTGCAGCGTTTTATTATCATTCGTCATTATTATGATTGATTTAAATAAAATTCATACTCCTTCGTATGTACTGGAAGATTATTTTCTATGAATGAATCTTTACATGATAAATT
>JAJBTS010000105.1 GCA_020860885.1 Bacteroidales bacterium | reverse complement strand
CTACTTGACAACCAAATTGTTCATTACCTTCACACATAAATAAAAAAGTTTATAACATTTATTTATACAAATAAATTGGATAGTGCCGGATTTTTTTATAAGTTAGTAGCGTGAATCAAAATATTATTAGTAATAACGCTTTAAATAATAAATTCCATGAAAACAGTAACTTTTAATGAACTTCGTAGAATTAAAGACCAGTTACCTGATGGTAGTATCCGCCGAATTGCAGAAGAGTTAGGACTCCCTGTAGAAACGGTAAGAAATTATTTCGGCGGAGTAAATCAAAGCACAGGAAATGGCGGCGGCATTCATATAGAACCAGGTCCGGACGGTGGTATTGTGATGTTAGATGACCCTAGTATCTTAGAAAAAGCGCTTATTATTTTGGGAGAATCCAATCACAATGTTTCCACAGTTTCGGCGAACGTCTAAAAACAAAGAAACAAAAACCGAGAGTTAAGAATATGGAGGAGATGAACCTTTAGTTCTTAATTCTTGTTTTTTATACAAGATCTATTTGCTTATTAATTTAATATAATTCTTAAAATCCTTATTTACCATGGAAGATAAATTAGTTACTTTAGCCATTCATACCTACCAAAAGGCTCAAATTCTCAAAACAATGCTGGAAAGTGAAGGAATTGAAGTCTACCTGCACAATGTCAATCTCATTCAACCGGTAGTTTCGTCGGGTGTCCGGGTAAGAATTAAAGAAAGCGATTTACCGCGGGCGTTGAAATTCATCGAAGACACCGAATTATTCAAAGATGAAAATAAAACAGAGAAAAAAGCAGAAGAAAAACAAACTCCTAAAATACTCATCCCCGTAGACTTTTCGGATTATTCTATCAATGCCTGCACGTTAGGATTTAACTTTGCTAAAGAGATTGGTGCTGAAATCGTTATTCTACACGCATTCTTCACCCCGTTTTTTCCTTCTACACTTGGAGATTCATTTTCTTACCAGACCTTAAATGAAGAAGAGTCCATTCTTCTTCAGAATGAAGCAGAAAAAGAACTGAATAAATTTGCAAAACAAGTCCGGGAAAAAATCAGTAAAGGAGAATGTCCGGATGTAAAATTTACCACCATACTGAGAAATGGTCTTCCTGAGGAAGAAATCGTCAATTACAGCAATGAATATAAACCGACACTTATTATTATGGGAACACGGGGTAAGAATCAGAAAGACCTGGATCTGATCGGTAGTGTTACGGCTGAAGTACTGGACATGGTAAAAGTTCCGCTATTCGCAATACCGGAAAAAACACGTTTCTCTTCCTTTTCCGAAGTAAAACGCATTGCCTTCGGAACCAGTTTCGACCAGAAAGATCTGATCATCGTAGATTCTTTATTCAAAATATTTCAACCTTATCAAATAGAATATTATCTTTTCCATATTACACAAAAACAGGAAGACGCATGGAATGAAATCAAACTGGCCGGCATAAAAGAGTATTTCGCTAAACAGTATCCGGTAACATCCATACACTACGACATCATCGATGGTAATGATTTTGATTCCAATATGGAAAAATTTATTCGCGACAATAAAATCGATATTATCTCCCTTTCCACACATAAGAGAAATATTTTTGCCCGGTTGTTCAATCCGAGTATGGCAAGGAGGATGTTATTTCATACGGATACTCCCATATTAGCACTTCGTTCCTAAAAAAAGTGTAACTTTGCACTTTTATTTTACCGAAGATGTTGAAAAGAATACAAAAACAGAAAGATAATCACGGGTCAATTGCTGTACCTATCTATGAAGGTGCAGCTTTTGAGTTTGATAGTGCTGAGGAGATGGAAGAAGCGTTTCTGGGTAAGTCGGGAAAACATACGTATTCACGTATATCTAATCCCACCGTTGAAGCGTTTGAGTTAAATATACAACAAATAAGCGGAGCTAAAAATGTTCTTGCGGTTTCATCAGGTATGGCCGCCATATCCAACGTATTTATGACTCTGGCATCCAGTGGATCAAACATAGTTACTTCTCCACATTTATTTGGAAATACCTTTTCTCTATTCCTTTTCACCCTAAAAGCTTTTGGAGTGGAAGTGAGATTTTGTAACTTATTGGATGAAGAAGAAGTCAAAAGCAGGATTGACGACAAAACTTGTGCTGTATTTACAGAGATAATTACCAATCCTCACATGGAGGTTGTGGATCTTCAATCACTGGCATCTATCGCACACAGCAAAAATGTTCCCTTTATAGTCGATTCCACTATCGTTCCGTGGCCAGAATTTTGTGCATCGAACTTTGATATAGATATAGAAGTTGTTTCCAGTACGAAATATTTATCCGGTGGAGGTACAACCATTGGAGGATTGATCCTCGATCATGAGAATTTCGACTGGTCAAAAAGCCTCCGTTTGCAGGAGTTGGCTAAAAGCAAAGGTCCTAAAGCTTTCATACACAAATTACGGGCGGAGATCATACGTAATACGGGAGCTTATATGTCTCCTCACACAGCTTATATGCAAAACCTGGGCTTGGAAACTTTATCTTTGCGTTTTCAGAAAAGTTCCGGAACCTGCAAACAATTAGCAGAATATCTTGAAACAGTTCCCGGAATAGTCTCTGTAAATTATACAGGATTGGTTGATAATCCTTTTTATACGATCAGCCGGAAACAGTTCGGCGATCGTCCCGGATCCATGCTCACTTTTTGTATGAAAGACAAAGAAGCTTGCTACGCTTTTATAAATAAATTAAAAATCATCAAAAGAGCAACCAATCTCTTTGATAATTGTTCTTTGATTATCCACCCGCTTTCTACTATTTACGGACCTTTGGCGGATGAATACAAACGCATGGTCGATGTGCCGGACAATTTACTGCGTTTATCTGTGGGACTGGAAGATTTTGAAGAATTAAAAAACGATATATTACAAGCACTTTAATAACGATTTATATGAAAAAGTTCAACATCATCACAATTCTTTTCAGTATCTCCTTAATGGCATGGGCCCAGACGCCCTTACAATATCATTGTACGTATGGTTTTACGTATGAGATGAGCCAGCAGGAAAGTTGGGGACACCACAAACCTGTCATTTTATCCGTAACCCCATTGAGCTCTGCTGCTGAAGCCGGTCTGAAACCCAACGATATCATTGAGAAAATCAATGATAATAATACGGAGGGAGAAAAACTGGAAGTTGTTGACGAATGGATGCACGATGTAAATGAAGACCAGATCCGCCTTACATTCAGTAATCTGAATGTAAAAAACAAAGAAGTAACCTTAACAAAAAAATGCGCGTACAGCAACCGGATTACAGAAAAAGACCTGGCCAGTTCCTACGCTTTTTACAGTCTGGAAGACATTCAGAAAAGATCTTTCGTATGTCCTTTCCGGACCACAATGAGTACGGAAGAAGATATCCTGAACTACAAAACTTTTAGTTTTGGAAATTCCAGTAACGATAATATGGAGCTGGAAAATACCATCAATCAAAACATCCGCGCCGCACTGGAAGAAAAAGGGCTTGAGTTCACGTCCAGCAATCCGGACCTGATCATTCATACTTATTATTCTTACAATTACAATCAGAATTACCGTCCGAATGAAGGCAAAAAATTGTCTGTGGCGTGCAGATACAACGTTCATACAAAGAAAATGGAATATCTGCCTATTTACGACGACCCTGCCGTTTCCCTGAATCAGGCGGAATATTCCCTGAAACTCGGAATACGCCTGGTGGATTATAAAAAGTCTACCCCTACCAATTTAATCGTGGTATGGGAAAGTGAATCCAATGAGTTTTTAAAGAGTAACTACGGGATGGATAATTATTGCAAATTTCATATTCCTTTGATAATGATGCAATTCCCTTTTGCGAAAACAAAAGAATCGGCAAAATTCCTTTATCAAAGCCTGAGATACAATTCTACCGGTATTAATTACAACCTTGATGATATGGAAACCATCCTTTTAGTGGACGATAATTCACCGGCATACAATGCAGGTATACGAAAAGACGATAAAATAGAAAAAATAAACAACATCAAATTCGATACCAGCCTGGAGAAAGCAGAAGAGAAATACAAACAATTCATATACAATACCTTTGAATTCCGGGATTTCAAAACGTTGTTTACAAATGCTTACGGATTCGAGCGTTGCGCTTACTGGGATAAACTGAAATATCCGGAGATTGCGGAAGCATTCAAATCGCCGGTGTACCAGACAACCTTCGCTTATCTGTTCAATTTCCAGCCTTTCATCAATCCATCCGGAACCAATGTTGTCTCTTTTAATATAAAAAGAGGTAAAGAGAAATTCCAATACAATGTATGGCCTCAGATCAAACATGAAGAATCTTTCGAAACTATAAGATAATATAATATGTTCCCTATTTTTGAGACTTATCCGTGGCTACTCCCTGTAGTTATATTTTTTGGCCGTATATGTGATGTTACCTTAGGTACATTACGGATCATTTTTGTATCGAAAGGTGAAAGATACAAAGCCCCGATCGTCGGATTTTTTGAAGTATTTATCTGGGTGGTTATTATTTCCCAGATCTTTTCCCATGCCAATAACCTGATTGCTTATCTGGCTTATGCGGGAGGTTACGCTGCAGGAAATTTCGTAGGAATACTGGTTGAAAATAAAATTGCTTTCGGATACCAGCTTCTCCGGGTTTATACGAAAAAAGAGGCCAGCGAACTACTTAAAAAGCTCAATAAGAAAAATATCGGCGCTACACTGATAAGAGGAGAAGGAGCTATCTCCCAGGTACATATAATTGAAATTGTCATCAGTCGGAAAGATTTGGACAACGCTATCGACCTGATCACCTCATTCGATTCTTCTGCTTTTTATCTGATTGAAGATATCCGTCATAAACAAAAAGGTATTTTTACCATGAAAACATGGGAAAAACACCATTTTCATCCTTTGCTGAAGAAGAAATAAACATTTAAAAATATAAAAATAAAGAGGTAGTCCAAAAAGTAAATAATTTCATCGTTGGGCCCCCAACCCCCTAAAGGGGGCTATTGACCTTCAATGGTTTAAGAAGTTCCCTTTAGGGGATTTAGGTGCAGAAAGTTCTTT
>JAJBTS010000322.1 GCA_020860885.1 Bacteroidales bacterium | reverse complement strand
CCTGATATATTTCAGTGCGACTTATACAACAAGAAAAATCGTACGACTGATAGCGGAGCAAATAGGGAAAGAAACTACGGAATTTGATATAACTCAAACGATACTTCATACAGACATTCTTTTCGATCAGAACGACTTACTTATTGTTGGAATGCCTGTGTACGCAGGAAGAATTCCTATTGCCGCTGCGACGGCACTTCAACGATTCAAAGGGAATAATACTCCCGCAATTATCGTATGTGTTTATGGTAACCGTGATTACGATGATGCTCTACTGGAGCTAAAAGAAATTGTGGAAGAAAATCATTTCAGACCTATTTCTGCCGGAGCATTCATCGCACAACATTCTATATTTCCTACAGTAGGCGCTCATCGACCGGATGAAACAGACGTTCTTCAAATACGGGATTTTGCTCAAAAAAGTAAGGAAGTTCTCGAATCCATTATCTGCAGCTCTTCTTTTCCGGAAATAACCGTACGAGGAAATAATCCGTACAAAACAGTAGGAAGTATTCCTCTTAAACCTAAAGGAAACAGGAAATGTAATAATTGCGGAACTTGTGTAAAACTATGCCCGACACAAGCTATACCGGAAGACTTTCCACGACAAACCAATAAAGAAAAGTGTATTTCCTGCGGACGTTGCATAGTCGTTTGTCCTCAGAAAGCACGACATTTCGGTGGAATCCTTTACAAGATCGCCGGGAATAAGTTTACTAAAGTTAATTCTGTACGAAAAGAACCGGAAATATTCTTCTAATATAAGTAAAGCGGTAATAAAGGTTGCTCCTTTATTACCGCTTTACTTATGATTCTATACAATAATTAATTACTCAGATAAAAATTACTTTTATCATTGGTAGAGGGCATCTCCTGTAATAATTTCCCGTCAGAAGAAAAATAAAGATCGTATTCTCTATCACCTTTCTTCACTTCAATTACATATAGGGTCTCTTTCTCATAACGTTCTACCAAATCCGTATCGTCAAGATACCATCTACTGTATTCGCTGGATTGGAAACTGTTTTTCACTTCGGAAGGAAGAGAATCATAAAGAATTTCCGTTACAGTCATCTGCCACTCCGCCCTACTATTAAACCACGCTTCTGCCTCCGCCTTCATATCACTTCTCCAGAAGTCGGCAACAAAGTACTCTCCTTTCTTTTCCCACTCTATACCTTTTGCATCCGGGTATAAAGAATAAAATGCTGCCGGATACTCCTCCGGAACGGCCAAATGGTCGTCGTCATTGTCGCAACTGTAAAATATGCATCCGGCTAATAAGCAAAATAATAAAAATGTTTTAGTTTTCATTTTGAGTTATATTAATAGTTAGTAATAAAAATCAGTCATCGTATCCTATTACGTTAAAGTTCAGATCGAATTTAATTTCCAATCCATTATTCAACTCAATTTCATAATCTTTCCTGTCGCGATCGATTTTTACGATCTGGAAAGCCGAGTGATTCTTATTTACATAATCAACTATTTGTGCGGGTACTATTCCTTCCGGAATTGGATTCTTCCGGTTATCTATTTCTTTCCATTCTCCGTCTTTGTTAAACTCAACTTTACTTCCGTTAACAAAAAAAACTTCATAAGACTTAGAAAAAAAGTCATCGTCTATTTTTGCATACGAAATATCACTTTTATTAAAATACTTCGTGATAAAATCTTTTGAAGGCTGAGGTAAAGAATCGAAAGAGATAGGCCTATCATTATCTGCTTTTGCGGTGAATACAGTGGTAAGTACTAACAAAACCACTATAAATAAACTTTTTGTTTTCATATTCATATTGTTTTTAAATGTTTATAATGCAAATATCAGCAACGAAACTGAAAACAAACTGAAGTCCTGGAAAAACTTTTAGGTTGGTATTTTTATTTCGAAACTATGCATATTGTCTTCATAACTATAAACAATCTCCAGATCATAAAGTTTACATATGGATTTAACTAAGGAAAGTCCTAAACCGGCAGCCCCCTCTCGTTTTGAGCCCTGATAAAAACGTTGAAAAATGTATTGAGGATTGAGAGCCCCGGAGAATGCAGTATTAACAAACCGAACACCCTTATCATGTATAGTTATAATTATTTGCCCGTTTTTATCATTATGGATATAAGCGTTTTTCAAAAGATTATTAAAAAGGACAGAAGCCAGTATCTCATTCATTTTAATTGTAAGAATGGTATCTTCATGTATAACTAAATCTATATTCTTGTATCCATAAGCTTCCTGAAAATCACCGGACAATTCCTTCAACATATCATTTATATGAATCTCCTTACTGTCCGGAAATTGCTGATTCTCAATTTTTGTCAGCAAGAGAAGTGTCTTATTCAACTTAGATATATTTTCCAGTGAATTACGAATCTTTAATATTTCTTCCAATTGTTTTTCTGTAACAGATGAATCATTGGCAAGCATTTCCAGCCGATTTTGTGCTACCGCAATCGGTGTTTGGAGTTCATGCGAAGCATGTCCTATAAAAAGACTTTGCTGTTCATACATCTCAGTATTCCTTTGAGCACTTCTCAAAAGAGCCTCTGATAATTTTTCAAATTCGGAAATTTCAGAATCGACATTAAGAGGAGGAGTATCCTTATTTATAGCAAGGGTATCTATCCAGTCAAGGATAACATATAAAGGTTTTAAACTGCGGCGCAAAACGAAAGCATTGACTGTTATAATAGCTATCAACAATACAATATAGAGAATGATAATCCAAAACAGAATCGTTTGTTTTAAATCTTCTTTCTCTATGGTAGGTATCATAACCGTAAGTTCGTAATAATGGTCTTTCTCATCCTTAAATATGGTCTTCAGTATCCTGCCTGGCTCTGTTTCCCCTTTGGATTGAAGGTATACGGTTTTATCCATAAACTGAATAGCAGGAGTATTTTTCACATATTCGGGTGTAACTTCCGTAATATAATAAGTATTATTAGTACCATTCTCTTTTTCCGGCAATTTTTCGCCTGCGAGTGCCCGGGTTATTATATACTCGGAATAATCTTCCAGTGAATCATCCGTTTCATCGTTGATCTCTTCGATAATCAGAAAATAAAAAGCGGTTCCCCATATTGCAAACAATAGGAGCAATACGACTGAAATGCGGAATGTTATCCGGTAAATAAGATTCATTTCATCTCTAATTTATAGCCAAGTCCGTAAACAGCTTTAATCTCTATATCGGCTCCGGCTTCATTCATCTTCTTACGCAAGTTCTTTATTTGCGCATAAATAAAATCAAAATTATCCACCTGATCGATATGATCTCCCCATACAGCTTCGGCAAGCCGGGTTTTATCGATAAGATGATTGTGCCGGGTTACGAAATAACTGAGAATATCGTACTCTTTCCTGCTTAAATCCAATTTCTTTTCATTGATGTACACTTCCGGGAAATCCATGTTGATCTTCACATTACCCAGTACAACGGTAGAATCTCCATTCAGATCTTTACGCCGGATTACATTCCGGATACGTGCATTCAATTCGGACAAATGAAAGGGTTTAGCCAAATAATCGTCCGCACCCAATTCCAATCCTGAGACTTTATCTTCAACAGAATCTTTTGCCGATATAATAATAACATTCTTCCCTTTATCCGCCTCACGCATTTTCCTGAGCAAGGTCAATCCGTCTCCATCCGGAAGCATAATATCCAGAAGTATACAATCGTAATCGTATATGGATATTTTTGAAAAAGCACTTTGAAACGAATCAGCACTTTCCACTACATATTGGTGCTGTTCCAGAAAAGTTACGATAATTTCCCGTAAGGAAGGCTCATCCTCAATAACCAAT
This sequence comes from Bacteroidales bacterium, assembly GCA_020860885.1. GTDB lineage: Bacteria > Bacteroidota > Bacteroidia > Bacteroidales > Azobacteroidaceae > Azobacteroides. Next base: position 1,269 of record JAJBTS010000322.1, on the reverse strand, counting down.
ATCTTCATAAGGGTATAATTTCCGTAAATATAACAAGAAAAACTGAAAACAAACTGAAATCAGTCACCAGTAAACAGTCACCAGTAAACAGTTAGCAATGAACAGTAAATAGTTAGCAATGAACAGTAAACAGTTAACACTGGTGAATGAAAATTTTCGTACGTGCAATTTTTTCAAATGAGACTGTCATTTGAAATTTTCACACGTACGAAAATTCAGGAACTCTTTGACGATTTTTTTAATCCTCTGATTAACGGTTCACTGCCCATTGCTAACTGCTCACTGTTTACTGGTGACTGTTTACTGGTGACTGTTTACTGGTGACTGTTTACTGGTGACTGCTAAAAGTTTCGTTTGTCGGGGTCCAGTCCTGAGCCTCCGATATAAGGCATATCATTAATCGTTTTCATATCTTCGTGTGAAATCTCAAAATCAAAAACCTCGGCATTTTCCCGGATACGGGAAGCTGTAACGGACTTAGGCAAAGGCAAAGTATTATTTTGTAAACATCACCGGATACACAGTTGCGCCACAGACTTTTTATACTGATCGGCTATTTCTTTCAATGTAGGATCCGTAAGCATACGTCCGGTTCCCAGAGGTGACCATGCCTCAATTAAAATATTGTGCCGGGAACAAAATTCCGTTGTATCTTGCTGCATTTGTCCGGGATGAAATTCAATCTGGTTAACCATAGGTACAACATCTGCCTTCTCAAGTAATGCTTCCAGATGATGGGTTTTGAAATTACTTACACCAATCGCTTTTATTCGTTTATCTTTATAAAGCTTTTCAAAGGCACGCCATGTTTCACTATTGAGATGAGTACCCTCCTCTCCAATTGCCGGCCAATGGATCAGGTAGAGATCCAAATAATCAAGCCCTAAATCAGTAACCGTTTTTTCAAAAGCGCGGAGAGTCTTATCATATCCATACTCGCTGTTCCATAATTTGGAAGTGATGAACAATTCGTTTCTAGGAACTCCGGAATCAGCGATTCCCACTCCTATACTCTTTTCATTCCCATAGATAGCAGCCGTATCGATATGTCTGTATCCGATTTCAAGGGCTGTCTTAACCGATTCTACTGCAGTCTTACCGTCGGGAGTTTGCCAGGTACCGAATACGATACAAGGAATTTCAACTCCATTACTCAACTTAAATGTGTCCTTCAATGATTTCATATAAAATAATTTAGTTAAAAATATGTTTTGATCTCTATCCCTAAAACAAATAAGATAATTTTTCCTGCTTTCTTCATTATTAATC
>JAJBTS010000190.1 GCA_020860885.1 Bacteroidales bacterium | reverse complement strand
TTTTTTTTTTTGACAATAACATCAGGTAATCTTCTGGCTCAGACAACCGCCGAGCAAATAACCGAATTGCGCCGGAACTGGACAAAGTTATTGATTGGAGATGGGAATATGGATTCAACCGATCCTATTGTTGCTGCTTATATAAAAGATGTGGATGAAAAAGCTGCTGTTGTCTGGAACACGATGGTGAAAAAGCCAACAGGAACGGATAACCGTACACATATTTTTGCCGATCTGCCGATAACATCCAAAGACCGGACCGGATCCAGTCAGATAACTTTTACCTTCGACCGCCTGAAAGCTTTAGCTTTGGCTTATAAATTATCAGGAACGTCTTTTTTTAATCGTCAGGATGTTTTTGATGAAATTGTAGCCGCTTTGGATATGATGGTAGCAAAGCATTATTCCCTTGCGAATTCTACTTCAGGAACGGGTACTTCATTAGGGTCAGGTAGCGCTTATGGAAATTGGTATGATTGGCGGATCGGGACGCCTTTACGCTATAATGATCTCTTACTTATTCTGGCAGACGATCTGACGCCTACACAAATAAGTACGTATGTCGCACCGGTATTGTCTAACAACAAAGCAGTCGATAACACGGGCGCAAATCGTACATGGATTGCCGGGATTGTTGCTCAAGCCGGGATTTTGTTAAATCGTGAAGATCTGATCACAATGGCTAAAAACGGATTAAAACCGGTTTTCAGCTATGTTACTTCCGGTGATGGATATTATGTAGATGGTTCTTTTGTTCAGCATACGAATTATGCTTATACAGGTGGGTATGGAAAAGCATTACTTTGTACTATCAGTCCTCTGATGTATATATTAAAGGGGTCGCCCTGGGAAATCAGTTATACGGATAAAGCAGAACAAATATTTTATGATATGATCTTTCAGGCATACGAGCCTTTGATTTATGACGGACGTTTTGTAGATATGGTTCGCGAACGCGAAATTTCTCGTTTAGCAAATCAGGATAATGTTCCGGGACGGCAGGCTATTCGCGCGATTATTTTGTTGCTGGATGTATTGGAAGGCGAACAGAAAGCGCGTGCTGAAAAAATGGTTAAAGAGTGGTTACAGGACGAAGAAGTATTGGCACAGGTTTGTTTTGATCCGAACGACGGTTTCCTGGAATACACCTTATCAGTAGGAATGTTAACCAAAGCGTTGGATGTTGCTGATAATAATGAAATTACTCCAAGAGGAAAACGAATCCTTCATCAGCGTTTTGCATCTATGGATCGGACAATGCATATAAGGGAGGATTATGCTTTTGGCCTGGCAATGACATCTACGCGGATTAAAAATACGGAAGGAACAAATGATGAAGGACTCCGTTTATGGCATATCGGTGACGGAATGACTTATTTGTATAATGAGGATAAAGATACTTATGCGGATCATTTCTGGGCCACTGTTGATTATCAACGGTTGCCGGGAACAACGGTTGTGCGTGCTGCCCGTGGCAAAAAAGACGGATACGGTACTTTTAATCCTTATACCTGGGTAGGTGGTACGAATATGGAGGAATATGGAGTTGCTGGTATGCAATTCAAAGGTTTGGGAATAAGTACTACCCGTACCTTGGATGCTAAAAAATCCTGGTTTATGTTCGATGATGAAATTGTTGCTTTGGGTTCGGGAATAAAATTAGCTACAGGGAATGCTCCGGTTGAAACGATCATAGAAAACCGTAAAATAAATAGGGATTTTTCAAATGATATTACTCTGAATGGAGATCTTATGGTGAGAACAGGAGGCGGAGGCGAAATTGTCAGGGATAATAACGTTCTCAAAACAGCTACTACTGCAACAACGGCTTACAACGTTGTTCCTAAGTATACATTTGATGAAACTGTAACCGGACGGGTAACTTTTGAATATGATATTAAATTGCCTGCTGTAAATAATTTTTTAGCTGTCCGCATATATGGAAGAGGAAATAATGATGCTACTGATAAATTGTTGAATTTTTCAACGATGCGTGAAGGAATGTATGCTCAGCGGATAAGTGCTGTCGGAGCAACCGCTCAGGATGCCTGTTCTGCCGATGCTACAGTCGTAGCGGGCGAATGGCATCGTGTAAAGATAGAACTGGATATGGATGCGGGAAAATACAATTATTATTTTGACGGAAAACATATAACCACAGCAACGGCTATTTCCGGTAATTCGAATACCGTAAATGCCGATTTGGCTAATCGAAACTTTATCGAAGCTTTGTCCGGAAGCAATGCCGGATTAACTGCCTTTGATATTCTGACTCCTAAAAATGGCATAGGAACAATCTTGATAGATAATATAAAGGTGACTTCAAACGATCAGGTGGTTTATGAAGAAGATTTTGAAAATTACGAAGAGGGATCTATTGCAAATCAGAAGAATTGGAGCATTGGACAAACGGATCTGGATACCAACGTGGGAGCAGGTTCTTTCGTATTCAATGATCAAACGATTGAATTATCGGAACCCGTACAAGATGCATTTAATGAATTACACGAAGGCGTGGAATGGATACATTTGAAAGGTTCAGGAAGTCAGAAAACGGATATAGGTTACTATTTTCCAAACAAGGCATCTGTTCGTGGTTTGCGTGAAACACGTACCGGATCCTGGGATTTAGTGAATACTTACTTTAAATTCATAGATACCGAAACTCGTACAAATAACTTTGTAACGTTCTGGTTTGAACATGGAAATGCTCCTCAGAATGAAAGTTATTCGTATGTCTTATTACCCGGAAAATCTAAAGAAGAAATAGAGAATTATAAGGATAATCCCGATATTGAAATATTAAAACAAGACGATGCAATACATGCTGTTCGTGAAAACGGATTAGGAATTACTGCAATAAACTTCTGGACCAAAGGAACATTTGATATTTATACTGTTTCCGCCCCAGCTTCGTTAATGATTAAGAACGGGGCAGACGGCCTTCTGGAAATATCGATTTCTGATCCTACCCAAAGAGCATCACTCCTTAACTTGGATATCGATAAAGCTTTTGTAGAGGAAGTCTTTTTGAGTGACGGTGTTACTGTTAATGAGAATGCAGGTAAATGCAGACTTACAGTAAATGTTTCCAAATCAGCAGGAAAATCCTTTTTTGCTAAAATAAAAGTTAAAGACATAACAGGTATTCAGAATGTGGAAAATAAGGGGGATGTAAAGATATATCCCAATCCCCTGAAAGGAAATCAAAAGTTGTATTTTGAAATAAACGAAAGTAGCATTGCAGATAACTTAAATCTATCGATATATAATACATTGGGCTATAAGGTAAAAGAGCAAGCTATAAGAAATAGAACAACAGAGATCGATTGGAACGATGCGCCGGGAACTTATATTATTTGCTATGGCGATGTTAAAAAGAAATTGATTATTCAATAAGCAGATATATAATTTTAAGAAGCAGGCTGTCTCAAAATGATGAGACAGCCTCTTTTTACAGAATCGATTGAGGTGCAGAATAAGTATCTGTTTCTCAAATAAGCGGATTATCATTTACTGAATTTTTTTCTAAATTTCAATGGAGATACCCCCATAGCCTTCGTGAAAACCCTTACGAAATGAGGTATATCATTGAATCCTACCATGAAGCAAATTTCAGAAACCTGCTTTTGTGAATGTTTAAGCAGTTCGCAGGCGGTGTTTAGACGGTACTCGCAAACGAATTCTGAAAAGGTCATTCCTTTGGTACGCTTGAAGTAAGAGCAAAAGGCAGAACGGTTCATCCCTACTTCAGCAGCAATATCTTTTAAAGTAATAGGATGGACGTAATGCCCCATTACATAAGTGGAAATTTGCTGCATACGCCTGACATCCCGTTCGATCCGCATAGGTTTCCCCACAGAAACATGGTCTGTCGAACCAAAGATTACGGGTAGCAGTCTAAACATTTCGCACAAACGGTCTAGCTCATCCATTTCATTCATCTTTGTAAGCGTTTTACGTATGATACAGGAACTTTCAACACCGTACTTCAAAGCATCAGCAGGAGGTTTTATATCTGCCATGCGGTTTCGTAGTTCGGGAAATATGTCTATACACCGCAGTACGAGAGTATCACTGAAAGCTACCATCAGATAGCGAATATTACCATTTTTGTCTACTGAATCAGGAACAAATTTCCAACGGTGTTGCATAGCCGGTGGTATTAACACCACATCGCCCGCCGAAAAAGGCTGTACCGTATCGCCGGCTATGCGACTCCCATATCCATGTGTAACATAATACAATTCCCAGGCATCATGCTGATGTAATTTGGCTTCCAAATCGGGACTAACACGTATATCCACGAAAAAGAAAGAATGATTTTCCGGATTTGGCAATTCATAAGGAATAATTGTTTCATCCATATCGGGTAAGTTATTTGCTTTTGGTAAATATACGACAATTAATACAGACAATAACACAAATATGCAACAAGAAAACGCTATACTTTTGTATCAAAGTAACATTTTAAAAGTGTAATCATGGATTTTTATGAAGTATTGAACAGAAGAAGAACAATCCGCGACTTTTCAAATAAGGAAGTTAGTGATGAAGTATTAAAAAAAGTATTGGATGCTGCATTTAAGGCTCCGACAAACGATCATTTGCGGCAATTAGAGTTTGTGGTGGTTAGGGGACAGGAAAATATCGCCCGCCTTATTGCGCCCGTATCCGAAAATACCCGGAACATACAGCAGGCGGCACTTGAAACTGCCAAAACTTCGATGGACGGGGATGAATATGCTATGTTTATCGAGGCATTGCCAAAACAGAAACGTATGCTAATGCAGAGCAACTGCCTTGTTCTGCCCTTTTTCCGCCAGAAAGATTATCCGTTATGTAAGCCTGCCGACCAGAGTTCGCTCAATTATTTTGCATCCGCCTGGGCAGCCGTTGAGAACATTTTGCTTGCAGCTACCGCAGAGGGACTTGCGTGTACATTCCGTATTCCTATCGGTAACGAGCCGGAGTATGTGAAACAAACAGTAGGTTCACCGGACGAATATTAATTTACCTGTTTCCTGGCCATAGGTTATGCGGCTTCCGAAGCACATATCCCTAAACAGAAAGAAATTCGTGTG
>JAJBTS010000342.1 GCA_020860885.1 Bacteroidales bacterium | reverse complement strand
GAATTAGGTTTACCTGTATTTGTTAAACCCAACGACGGGGGATCTAGTTTTGCTACCACAAAAGTTAATAAGCCAGAACAACTTGAGCCGGCTATAAAAGAGGCTTTCAATGAAGGTCAGGAAGTTATGGTAGAAAGCTTTATGCAAGGAACAGAGGTAACCTGTGGCTGTTATAAGATAAAAGATAAAATAATTGTTTTCCCTATTACGGAAGTAGTGAGTAAAAATGACTTTTTTGATGTAGATGCCAAATACAATCCTGCAAGTGTAGAAGAAATTACTCCGGCACGTATATCTTCGGAACTCACGGATGAAATACAGTCTCTTACAAGCGCAATCTATGATATTGTCGGAGCAAAAGGGATTATCCGGGTAGATTATATCATATCTCCGGAAGGAGAAGTCCGTATGCTGGAAGTAAATACGACTCCGGGTATGACTAAAACCAGCTTTATTCCCCAGCAAATCAAAGCGGCAAACTTAGATATCCGGGACGTGATGACGGAAATTATTGAAAATGAATTACACTCAAAAAGAAAATAACATGGAAAAGAATCCTGAATTTGACGATATACGACCGTTTTATGATGATGAAGTAATTCCGGTTATAAAAAAACTTTTAGCTGATCCACAATTCAAAGAGGTAATATACCGGGTATTTTCTCCGGAAGACTGGATCAAATTTGAGGCTGTAATGCTCAATATAAAATCAAAAAAAGATTTTCAACATGGGGTTATTAAAGTCGGTTTGGATGAAGTTATAGGTAAAACTATCGATTCCATGGTCTGTACAGGCTTTGAGAATGTCTCAAAAAAAGAAGCCTATACCTATATATCCAATCACAGGGATATTGTGCTGGATGCAGCTTTATTAGCTATCATGCTGGATAATGAAGGATATGAAACAATGGAAATTGCTATCGGGGATAATTTACTGTTGTATCCCTGGATAGAAAATGTGGTCCGGCTTAATAAAAGCTTTATTGTTAAAAGAGGAATAAATGTACGTCAAATGATGGAAGTATCCACTCATCTTTCAAAATATATTCATTTTGCCGTACGGGATAAAAACGAATCCGTTTGGATCGCTCAACGGGAAGGACGCGCAAAAGACTCCAATGATAAAACCCAGGAAAGCGTACTTAAAATGTTATCGATAGGGGGAGAACATAATTTCATAGAAAATATAGAAGAACTAAACATTACTCCGGTATCTTTATCTTATGAATACGATCCTTGCGACTATCTGAAAGCAAAAGAATTTCAACAAAAAAGGGACAATCCGGAATTTAAGAAATCCAAAGCAGATGATATGCTAAATATGCAGACGGGTATATTCGGATACAAAGGGAATGTCCATTTCCAGATCGGAAAGCCTATCAATCCTTCAGTAAAATCATTAGAACTAAATCAATCTAAAAACGAATTAATAGGAAAAATAGCATCTTTGATTGATAGAGAGATTTACCTGAATTATCGCTTTTATCCGGGGAATTATATTGCTTACGACTATTTATGGGGCAATGGAAAATTCTCAAATCATTATTCAATGAAAAACAAAGATACTTTTGATACCTATATCAATCAGCAACTGGAAAAAATAAAGCTGGAAAATAAAGATGTTCCCTATCTAAGGGAAAAAATGCTGGAAATGTATGCTTATCCGGTTAAAAACCATCTAGCTGTAACCGAACAATGAAAAAAATTTCTTTTCTAATATTCCTGTTTGTTTGCTTGTTTTCCTGCACAGAAGATGATGTAGATTATGGTTTGGGCGAATATTACGAAGAAATAGCAACAGCCGCAGGCGAAGAAATATTTATTTTAGATAATGGAAAGACACTTATTAATATAAATACGTCCTATCCCACCTCTTTTGAAGCAGGCCAACGAATATACCTGAAATATATTTATTCAGATGAAGATAAAGAAAAGATAAATATTCGCTCTGCAGGAAGAGTTACACAAGGAATCCTCGAAGCTGTTGAAGAAGAAAAGATTCTCAATCATCCCGATGATCTTATTGAATTCGAGAGTGCATGGTTGGGAAATCATTACCTGAATGCTCTTTTTTATATTGAACATAAATCCAGTCCTCATTCTGTCTCCTTATGGGTAGATGAACAAAAAACCGGAACAGACGTTATAAATATCTATTTTCTTCACGATAGAAAAGACGATGAGCGTGGAGTTCCTTCCTTTTCTACTGTATCTTTCGATCTGTACCCTGTATTGGGAGAACCAAACGGAGAGAAAAAAATAAAGGTACATTTTAACACAACAAATTATGGAAAGAGATTTTCCGAATTTAACTATTAAGGCATATGAGAAATTACGGATATTGTAAAGTCGCTGCTGCTGTCCCGGAAGTAAAGGTGGCCGATTGCAGATTTAATATAGAACAAATAAAAAGTTTTATTTTGGAAGCCAATAACCAGAAGGTTGAAATAATTTGCTTTCCTGAATTATCTGTAACAGCTTACACTTGTGGAGATCTGTTTTTACAGGATACTCTAATCCGTGAGACTGAAGAATCCATTCATCAATTATTAGCAGACACACAAAATCTTCCTATATGCTTTATTATCGGAGCACCGGTAAAACGGAATTCTAAATTATACAACTGCGCTATTATTTGCCAAAAAGGAAAGATATTGGGGATTGTTCCTAAAAGATTTCTACCCAACTATTCTGAGTTTTATGAAAAACGTTGGTTCGAAGCTTACCTTCCGGATATAAATATCGAGATATCCTATGGTGATTGCATTTGTGAATTCGGAAGAAACTTATTGTTTGGATCGGATGGAAACTATTTTGCAGTTGAAGTTTGTGAAGATCTTTGGTCTGTAGTGCCTCCCAGTTCTTATCATAGTATGGCAGGAGCGCAACTGATCTTCAACTTATCCGCCAGCGATGAATTAATAGGGAAACAACAATACGTAAAATCTTTGATCAGCCAGCAATCGGCCCGATGTCAGTCTGCGTATGTCTACGCAGGAGCCGGGTTCGGCGAGTCTACTACAGATCTCGTATATGCAGGGAACGCCTATATTTATGAAAATGGAAAGCTTCTATCTGAATCGCAGCGGTTCCAGTTTAAGGGACAATTAATTATAAATGAAATAGATTTCAATTTAATGGATACCGAACGGCGAAAAAACACAACTTTTTTTACCGATCCCATATCCAACAATTATAAAAAAATTGCATTATACAAAGAGGATCTGGAGATCAGTCGTTTAACCCGTTCTGTCAATCCCACCCCTTTTATACCTTCTTCCTCTGATTACAATGAAAGTTGCGAGGAAATATTTTCAATACAAGTTGCCGGTTTAGCTAAACGTATACTGCATACCCAAGCCAAATCGCTACTAATTGGAGTGTCTGGCGGACTTGACTCTACCCTCGCCTTACTGGTTTGTGTAAAAACGGCAGACAAATTAGGCTTATCCCGCAAAATGGTTTGCGGTGTTACACTACCGGGATTCGGAACAACAGAGAGAGCTTACAGGAATGCCGTGAATCTAATGAAATCATTAGGAGTAAGTATGAAGGAGATAAGTATTGTAGCAGCGAGTGAACAACATTTTAAAGATATAGACCATGATCCCAACATCCATGATGTAACTTATGAAAATACGCAGGCGCGGGAAAGGACACAGATACTGATGGACATGGCTAATCAAATGGGAGGAATGGTAATAGGAACAGGCGATATGTCAGAACTAGCTTTAGGGTGGGCTACTTATAACGGAGATCATATGTCGATGTATGGTGTCAATGCAGGTATCCCTAAAACACTTGTCCGCTATTTGGTTCAATGGATTGCAAATACACAAATAGATCCGCAAAGTAAAGCTACTCTATCGGATATTATAGATACTCCGGTAAGTCCTGAATTACTTCCTGTTAACAACGACGGGCAAATGACTCAATTTACAGAAGATGTAGTAGGTCCTTATGAATTGCATGATTTTTACTTGTATTATACTTTACGTTATGGATTTTCCCCTGCGAAGATCTATTTTCTGGCAAAACAAGCTTTTGAATATAAATACGAGGGAAAGATTATATTAAAGTGGATGGAAGTATTTTTCAGACGCTTCTTTAGCCAGCAGTTCAAACGAAGCAGTATGCCTGATGGTCCGAAGGTAGGATCTGTAAATCTATCTCCACGTGGCGATTGGAGAATGCCCAGCGATGCCAGTGCTAATTTGTGGTTGAAGGAAATAGAAAAACTAAAAAATTAATAACTCAATACTTTTTACTTTTAGAAAGAACAAATAAAGCAGCCGGAACACAAATGCTCCAAACTGCTTTATTAAGATAACCTATTTAACTAATCTTGCCTTTATCCTTATTTAATGTAACGGTTCGCACCGTCTTCTGAGTATCTTTGAAATTATAGACCAATTCATCTGTCCTTTCCCGAATGGAATCGTAAGATTTTGAATGAACCACAATATTTAAAGAGTCTTTACCTTTTATTTGCAAAGGTTTGATATTAAAAGATGCCATTCCCCAACTTTTATGTGTTGCTACATCATCATTGTTGTTATGCCGGAGCTCCAGATGGATTTTTCCATCATTATAATCTTTCAGAGTATTGAATCCAAGGTTTATATAATGTACTTTATTATAGCCTTTAAACGTAAATTCAACATTGAGGAAATCATTAGAGATCCAAATATCCGCTATATGTATGGAACTATTCCCTATACTATCTCTATTTGAGTCGTCTATAGTGACGAGATCTTTTGTAAGGATTTCGTAGATATCATTCAATTTAATGTTCCGGACTTTATTCCCTTCGGATTCCTCACTCAAAATAGTATAATCGGCAATAACACGTTGTCCGGTAGAAGGCTTATATTGAGGAAAATTAGAACTAGCAGTCCAAAGCCTGTCATTATTCTCCAAATCAAGAAAGAAAAGAGATTGTTCATCTGGATTATTTACTGTTGCTATGGCTACAGACTGATTTTCCAAGCAAGAATCCACATCATTGCTACACTCAAAAAACACGCTTCCCACCATTAAAATAAATAAATAAACTCTATTATTCATTTGCGATTATATATATAATAAAAACTTATTTG
>JAJBTS010000172.1 GCA_020860885.1 Bacteroidales bacterium | reverse complement strand
ATCCCTAAAACTAGCCCCATTGAAACACCATTGAGCTATTAAATTAAAGGATTCCTATTTTATAAGCCTGTAGGCTTAAACTTCTCATTCAACTCTGACAACAAAACTATTTTATCTCGAGGGGATTGTCAATTTTCTCTTTCAGTAAAGCTATATCGAGTACCTCGCGGATATCATTCACGTAATGAAATTTTAATCCTTTCAGATAGATAGCATTGATCTCGTCCACATTCTTCTTATTTTCTTTACTCAAAATATTTTCTTTAATATCGTCACGTTTCGCCGCAAGTATTTTCTCTTTTATTCCTACTACGGGTAAGACTTTTCCTCTTAGTGTCATTTCGCCTGTCATGGCCAAATAAGGTTTAACCTTCCTTTGAGTAAAAGCTGAAACCAGAGAAGTAGTCATGGTAATACCTGCACTCGGTCCGTCTTTAGGGATAGCTCCTTCCGGTACGTGGATGTGAACATTCCAATTATCAAAAACCTCTTCCGGTATATCGAGCTGGGAAGCATGTGCTTTTATATATTCCAGAGCCAGAATAGCCGACTCTTTCATTACGTCCCCCAGATTACCTGTCAAGGTAAGTCTCGAAGCTTTTCCTTTACTAAGGCTGGTTTCGATAAACAAGATCTCTCCACCTACTGCTGTCCAGGCCAATCCGGTTACCACTCCAGCATATTCATTGCCTTCGTATTTATCCTTTGTATATTCTATAGGTCCGAGATATTCCTGAAGATCCGATACGTCCAGTTTTTTAGGATAATCTGTTCTTTCCGCTATAGCACGGGCTATTTTGCGAAGGATCTTCGCTATCTGTTTGTTCAACTCTCTTACTCCCGACTCCCGGGTATAAGATTCGATCAGGACTTCCATGGTTTTCCTCGGAATATCGAACTGGGATTTACCCACTCCATGATTTTCCAACTGAGTAGGAAGAAGATGCTTCTTAGCTATCTCTACTTTCTCTTCCATAATGTAACCACTCACTTCGATCAATTCCATTCTATCCAGTAACGGCCGGGAGATGGAACTCAAAGAATTGGCTGTTGCTATGAACAAAACTTTGGATAAATCGTAGTCCATATCCAGGTAATTATCGTGGAAAGCAAAGTTTTGTTCCGGATCGAGTACTTCCAGCAAAGCAGCGCTCGGATCTCCTTTATAATCCTGACCTACTTTATCGATTTCATCGAGAATTACCACCGGATTCGACGACCCGGCTTTTTGTATGCCTTGTACAATCCTTCCGGGCATAGCTCCGATATAAGTCCTTCGATGTCCGCGGATTTCCGCCTCATCGTGCAAACCGCCTAAAGACATCCGGATGTATTTCCTGTTCAGAGCTTCCGCGACGGATTTACCTAAAGAAGTCTTTCCTACTCCCGGAGGGCCATACAAACAGATGATCGGAGATTTCATATCCCCTTTTAACTTCAGAACAGCCAGATGTTCAATGATTCTCTCTTTGACTTTATCCATTCCAAAGTGATCCTTATCCAAAACCTTTTTAGCCCTTTGAAGATTGAAGTTATCTTTTGTATAAGAGTTCCAGGGTAAAGAAAGGATGGTCTGTACATACGACATCTGTGTGGAATAGTCCGGAGAATGCGGATGCAGACGCTCCAGCTTTTTCAGTTCTTTATCCACGACAGCACGTTGTTCGGGAGTAAACTTGATTGAGTCGGCTTTTGCATGCAACTCCTTCAACTCCACTTCCTGCATATTACCACCCAAAGCCTCCTGAATATTCTTCATTTCCTGCTGAAGGAAATATTCACGTTGCTGCTTATCAATCTCGACCTGTGTTTTCTTTCGGATCGATTCTTTAATCTCTACCAATTGCAATTCATGGTCGAGCAAAGAAATTAATTTATTATAACGTTCTTTCAGATCATCACATGCCAAAATTTCCTGTTTTTTGGGCAAAGACGACTCCACAGAAGTAAAAGCTAAGTTCGCTATATAATTATAGTCTTTCGATTTTCTCAACGAATCGATAACGAACTCCGGCAAACCCATCTTAGAAGTAAGGATATGAAGGATCTTATCTTTGATCGTCTTCAATTGTTCCTTGTATTCTTTGTCTGATTTAGCAGGAGTTACCGTTTGCAGAACAGAGAAGTGGCCTTTCAGATAAGGTTCGTCGGTTGTTATCTCGTTGAGAAGAACCCTCTCTTCGCCCATCAGTAAAACCGTTGTACTGTTGTTTTCCTCTTTGATCACATTAATTATCTGTGCAACCAAACCGACGGGGTACAGGTCATCGAATCCGGGATCTTCTTCGTTTGCGTCTTTTTGGCAGAAGACACCCAGAACCCCTCCTTTCTTATGAACTTCGTTCATAAGCTTCAGGGATTTAGACCGTCCTATATTCACAGGGGTGGGTACACCCGGGAAAAACAACATGTTCTTTAAGGGCAGTATAGGATTTTCTCTTTCTATCTCTTCGGGCTTTATGGCTTTTTTCTCTATCACTATTTCCATTTGAGGTGCTATTATGTCATTCATTATGTGTATATTTGTGTACAAATATGATTAATTAATACTTCACATTAATTGATCAATATCTATGCCAAATATAAATATTTTTATATAGACAAAAGTGCTGTAGAGCAAACAATAACAGACAATTTAATGTTAATTGTAAAATAAAGGAGGAATTTATATGAAATTAGTAGATGTAGCTATTTTTAATTTTCCAAATGACGCTTCCGTACTGGAAAGTATTTTATCTGCAGAGAATATCGAGTACAACCTGAACAATCAGGATTCAGCGATTATCGTTCCTGGTTCCGGAACCCGCCTGTCGGTGAAAGAAAAAGACCGGGAAAGGGTAATTCAAATAATTAAAGAAGCCGGATTCGAAAACAACCTGCTCGGATACGAAGGAGAAACAGAAGAAGATTGAAGCATACTATACGATCGACTTCAGTTCATTATTTTTCACCTGCTTCTGTATCAAATTTTCTTTGAATGCAAAATACGATAAATAAGAATGCTGCTCTGTTTGTTATCTGCATGGCAGCATTCCTTGTTCCTTTTATGGGATCTGCCATTAACCTGGCTCTTCCTGAAATAGGAGAAGCTTTTTCTTTGAAAGCTGTATCCCTAAGCTGGATTGCTTCCGCTTATCTGATCAGCACTGCTATTTTTCAGGTTCCTTTTGCCCGTCTGGGAGACATGATCGGGAGAAAAAAAGTTTTTATCAGCGGAGTTGTTCTCTTTACCCTGGCGACTGTCCTCTGCGGATTTGCCACCACAGGGCTTATGCTGATCCTATTCCGTGTTTTATCAGGAATAGGATCGGCTATGATGTTCGGAACGAATATGGCTATCCTCACTTCTATCTTTCAGCCTCATGAGCGGGGCAAAGCCATGGGTATCAATACGGCAACCGTCTATTTCGCCCTGGCATCGGGGCCCTTTCTGGGTGGTTTGCTCACGCATTACCTTGGATGGCAAAGCCTCTTTTTCGCCGTCGGGATCATCGGACTGATCGTTATACTATCCTCTTCTTTGGTATTTAAGGGTGAATGGGTCGAATCGAAAGGTGAAAACTTTGACTATTTCGGATCCATCATCTATGCCGTCAGTTTATTCGGGTTGATCTTCGGTTTTTCCGAATTGCCCCAACCTGCATCGTTTATCTGGATCGGTATAGGTGTTATCGGGTTTACTGTTTTTGTTATCTACGAATTAAATCATACCCAGCCCGTATTCAATGTACGTATTTTCGCCAGGAATAAAGTATTCACTTTATCTTCCCTTTCGGCTTTGATCAACTATGCCGCTACCTCTGCCGTAGCATTTATGATGAGTTTGTACCTGCAATACATACGCGGGTTCGATGCACAACACGCAGGATTTATCCTGATCGTTCAGGCATTGGTCCAAAGCGGTGTTTCCCTGTATGCCGGCAGGCTTTCGGACCGGGTAAACCCAGCTATTCTGGCAACATCGGGGATGCTTATCATCCTCGTCGGACTGTGCGGACTGATCTTTCTTTCTGTCTCTACTCCTATTGTTATTCTAATTATTTTACTAATTTTGCTGGGTCTGGGTTTCGGATTGTTCTCCTCTCCCAATACCAATGTAATAATGAGTTCGGTAGAAAAAAGGTATCTGGGACAGGCTTCGGCCACGATGGGAACTATGCGCCTGACCGGACAGGCTTTCAGTATGGGCATTGCTATGATGGCATTATCCTTGCATGTAGGGAATAATGTGATTGTTCCTGAAATCTATCCTGATTTTATGGATAGTTTACGAATAACATTTATCATTTGTGCGGTTCTGTGTGTTATAGGCACGTATGCATCATCGTTCAGAACCAAAGTAAATAAAGTAGAATAATTAAAATCAATTTGCCTTATGAAAAGTAACGGAATGTTTTGGGCAGGAATTTTTATCGGAATCGGCATCTTTCTGGGTTCCATCATGATAAAAAACGGTATTTCCAGTATTCAGGAGTCTCAACGGGTAGTTACAGTAAAAGGATTGTCTGAGAAAGAGGTTCCCGCCAACAAAGTGATCTGGCCTATTGTTATCAAAGATGCAAACAACGACTTGAAAAACCTGTCTGCCAGTATGAATAGAAGCCAGATGAAAGTACTGGAGCTTCTCCAGTCGAGTGGTATTCCGGAAAATGAGATCTCTCTGTCCGCTCCGGATATTCTGGATTACCAGACGGAAAGATACGCTTCCCAGGAAGCCCGTTACCGCTACAACGGAACTTCCACCATTACAGTGGTTAGTACGGACGTAGAAAAAGTACGTACTGTGGTCCCCCAGATTATTTCCGTACTGATCCAGGAAGGAGTTGCCATATCGGCCAACCGCCAGTACGAGAATCCGGTTCGTTACGATTTCACGGGTCTGAACGATGTTAAACCGGAAATGATCGAAGAAGCAACCAAAAACGCACGGGTAAGCGCAGAAAAGTTTGCTACGGACTCCGACAGCAAGCTGGGTAAAATCAAAACAGCCAGCCAAGGACAGATGTCTATCTCCGACAGGGACGAAAATTCTCCTCATATAAAGACTTTACGTGTAGTAACAACTATTATATATTATTTAAAAGAGTAATTCATTCTTAAT
>JAJBTS010000074.1 GCA_020860885.1 Bacteroidales bacterium | reverse complement strand
ATAACACATTTCATTCAATTATGAAACTGAAAACAAAAGTAAGCAGGCAAAGATTATTATCTTTCCTTTGCATTTTTATGGTTACAGTTCCTTATGCGAGAGCACAGGTAACTATCGGAGAAAATGTAGATCCTCAGGATTTCTCTATTCTGGAAATTTCCACGAATACGAATAAAGGCGGTCTTCGTCTGCCTCAACTAACAACACTGGAGCGCAACGCCCTGGATCTAGCTGCTTTGGATGATGAAACGAACGAGAAATCAAAAGGACTGACCATTTTCAACCTGACATCCAATTGTTATGAATATTGGAACGGGAGCAGCTGGGTAAGCCTTTGCAGCGGAAATGCTCAAATCAGATTCATAGATAATACCGGCACTGAAGTGAATCCTTCCGAAAACGCTATCCTGAATGTGGGAGGCGATGTCGGACCTTTTACGCCGATAGAGGAAAAACCTTGCACAGGTAAGGCTTCTCCTTATAGCATCAATATAGTTTCAGGAGAAAATTTCACAACGGTGGAAGTGACCAACGAGAGTACAGGTGCTTTCACCATTGAAATGCTTCCTAACTTAACAGCTAAAACACGGACGGCCATTGTACGCGTGGCTAATAACTGTACGGGAGAGTTCCGGGATTTACTTTTCACCCAGGAAGCAAACTCTCAAACCTGTGACCCATCGGTGGAAAAACCGGTAATTAATGTTACCAACAACGGAAGCCTTTGCCAGGGTGGCGCTGTATATATGTATGTAACCAACCCTGTAGCCGGTGCAACATATATCTGGACATTAAACGACATTGAACTGGGACAAGGTACTTTTTATACCGCAACCCGTCCGGGCAATTATGTTGTTTATGTGGGAGGAATAGGTTGTATCGATAACGCTTCAGACAGGGTTCGTGTGGAAACGTCACAAACTCAGGCTCCTTCCGGAGGAATTGTCCTGTATGCCAGCAATAACGGGGTCATTTGCGGATCGTCGTCCCTCTCTATCATGGCTTACAACATTCCGGAAACAGGAACCCTTACCTGGTACAAAAACGGAATAAAAGACAACACTAAAACAGGAAATCAGATTACTTTGGTAACAGGCGATGCAGGTGTATGGTTCGCTGTTGTGGAAGAAGGAACTTGTACTTCTACTCCCAGCGATGCTATCGTAGTGACGGAAGTTCAGTCGTCCAACTCTTTAGCGATGCCGGAAGTATCGGTAAACGGAAGAGATATAAATTCGATCACTTCTTTCTGCAAAAACGGACGTCTGGATATGTCTCTAAGCAATTTCGATACGTATTCAACGAGTATTACCGTTAAATGGTACGACGGACTAAATCTGTTGGGTGAAGGAGAAAACATCTCCGTAATTGCTCCTATAGCCGATTCTTTTGTGCTTCGTTGTGTGGTATCGGACAATACGGGAACACTTTGCTCTTCAGAAGTTATTAAAACAAAAGCTCTTACGGGAACAGCGCCCAACAGCCCTGGGATAGCAGGTACTCCTTATATATGCGGAGGTTTACCGGCCATGCTTACCGCTACCGTTTCAGGAAGCGGAACTTATCAATACGAATGGTATCGCAACGATGTACTGCTGACTGAAACATCACAAACTTTGGCAGCCACAGAAACAGGCGTTTACCGTGTGGCGGTTATCGAAGACCAGTGCATCAGTACTTTATCGCAACCGATCACGGTTCAACTATCCGACTTCCCTTCCTTATCGTGGGCAGCAGGAGCCGACAGAGTTCAACCGGATGAGATCAAAACATATCAGGTAAACGGCACTTTCAATCCTACCGAATATACATGGACGGTAGATGATCCGGCGGCTGTTATACTCAACGGACAAGGAACAAACATTGTCAATATTAAATTCCCGAATAAAGGGGAAGCAGGAAACCCACACTTGGTAAAAATATCTGTCACCGGAGCAAACACCTGCGGCGAAAGTGATGTACTGGAAAAAACAGTATCGGTATCTCCTTCCTGTACTCCGATCAGTATAAGGAATACCAATATAAATCCGGCTTCGGGTAAAATGATTGCAGGAAATACATTGACCATGAGTGTAACAGCTACCGGAACAAACCTAAGCTATCAATGGAAGCTGAACGGCGTTCCCATAGCAGGAGCAACTTCTACAACTTACACAGTGGACAACGCTCAACCGTCTCACAGCGGAACGTATACCTGTACGGTAACCAGCAACTGCGAAGGCGTTACTTCCCAGGATGCTATTGTAGGAACGATAGACGTACTTAACATGGCTTCCGTAAGCTCAGGAACAGGTATTATTGTAGGAGAAAACTGTTTTGATATTGCTGCAGGCAATAACAACGCTACTTGCGGATCGTTGGCTTTACGGCAGAAATACCAGGCTAACTTTACGCAAACTCATACTTATACATTCGTAAATAAGGGAACGACAAACACGAACCTGCAATTCCTTATCGAAGATCCTTTGGGAGCGGTAGAAAGTTATACCGTACAACCGAGCATTCCTACCATGCTGGCCGACGGAGGCAGATACGTCATTGCCATCAAATACAAACAGGAATTGATGACTACTGCTATCGGACGCGACAACAACAATCCTATTCCCGTAACTATTTATGCTACGTATCAGACATTGGGCAATAATACAGTTTACAAGAATTCTATCGATGTAAAAATTAAAGATTGCGACTGTTGCCGTATTATGACCGACGGACAGGGTTATGAGTATACGACGTATGAATTCGGAGATGCCGGTTGCTGGATGACCCAGAACCTGCGAACGACTTCAAAATCCGGATTAAGTTTAGCCAGGAATTACGGACAATCCACGTCTGCTGCCAGATATTACTATCCGAACGGACTTTCGGGCGATGGCAATGGCGTTACTAAAAACCTGGAATACGGAATACTTTACAACTGGGCTGCAGCGGCAAATATATGTCCTACCGGTTGGGAAATACCTTCGGATGCTCAGTGGAACGCTTTGGAACAAGAGATTGCCACCAACAAAGAAAAATATGCTTCAACCACTACAGAAACTCCATGGAATAGCACCGCTTCAACGCAAGTGGACGTATGGAGAGGTGCATGGGGTCAAAGCATGAAAACTCCTCTGGCAATAGGCAATGCAACCAACGGTTATAGCAATACGGATGGTACCGGTTTCAATATTTATATGATAGGATTTATGTGGGAAGGCAACGGAAATCCGTCGGCATTCTCTTCCGGAACTTATTTCTGGACCTCCACCAATGGCTCAACCCTTGGAGGCAAAGCCCGGAAAATAACCCGTCATTTTTCTGTCATCCAATCAGGAGTATTTCGAACCAATAACTTTACATATGACTTTATCCCTGTCAGATGTAAGAAAAAGTAACTAATTTTTCATGTTAATGCTCAAGGGTGTCCGGAATTAAACTACCGGACACCCTGATTTTAAAAATAAAGCCATGTACAAATATTCACTGATCCTATTCTTTCTTTTTATAGTAAATCCTTACTTATATTCCCAATCTCCGGACGGATATAAAGAAGCTGAACAGAAATTAAAAGATATCAAACAGACCTCAACTCTGGAAGGTATGAACAATGCGCTGGCTTACATCAACGATCAGCTCGATTTCACCCTGATCGAAGATACTCCCCTATGGAAAGAGTACATACAATACTGGGTGGGTTTTTACACTTTATTGAGTGATTCGCCTGGTCATTTTGCAGAGATTTTCGTGCCCGATGCCAAGAAAGTTATTGACCGGACAAATCCGGTTAAACCTCAAACGGCTTCCCATCTGGTTTCGGATCTGATTGCTTTCTTTGACCAGTATGCCTTAGACAATGCTGCGGCCTCCCTGGCTGCTTATGCGGAATATGGCATCGATGTAGATGCCAACGAACAGAACGAAATTGCTTTCCGGGTCTTAACGGCTTCGAAATTGGAACAGGGTTTGGAAACTCCTCCTGCGCTGATTGGACTAGAAGATCAGAATAAAGCAAATGTCTTATTAATATTCTATGAAAACGGGTGTGGGAACTGCAATTGGCAAATGGATAAACTGACGTTGGAATACGATCTGCTGAAACAAAAGAATATCCGGGTCATCTCTGTTTCCGCCGATTTTACGGAAGATTCCTTTCAGGCAAGAGCGAAGGACTTTCCCTGGACGGATAAATTATGCGATTATGAAGGAATGGACGGACCCAACTTTATAAACTACGGGGTTATCTCCACTCCTACCATCTTCCTGTTTAATGATAAAGGGGAGATTACAGGCAAATACGGCCGTCTGGATGAAACGGGGTTGTTTGACTGAGGTTATTCACACCCTATTACTGGGATAAACTATAGATTATCCGGATCAGGCCTTCTACTAATACGCCAACATCAAGATATTATGAAAGATATTATTTTCATTCTCCAACCTTTGCTTGTTTTCTTTACTAAATAAGTAATATCAGAAGACAGGTAACTTACATTTATCTTATAAGTATTTCTCATACGATCCACTTTAAAGAAAGTAGAAAGATACATAATGTCCAGGCCATATCGAAAAGGACCGCGAATAGTATTATACTCTTCTGGGGTCATGCAAATAATGCGTTTGGTAGCCGGTAATGCTCCCATTAAATCTTTATTATCTGTTATTATAAGAACAGTTTTGGTTTTCGATGACTCCGTAATAACAGGTACCGTATCGGAAAGAATAAGATACCCTTCGCTATGTTCATCTATATCATCGTATAAAATATTGTCGTCAATAAATGCTTCATACATTTTGGAGAATTCAGTTCTGGGATAGTTTACCCTAGGATTAACATCTCTGTTATCGGGAATACCATTATTATTAGTATCGGGATTGAGTTTATCAAGAAATAACCAGTCTTCTATTAAATCGGTTAAACCATCTCCATCCGAATCTTTTCCTAAAATATTCAAATCAAAAACAGCTGATAATCCGTCTTTTATAACTTCAATTTCTCCCGAATCGGATAGCATAAGCTCAGAATAAGGAGGAAACTTCAATAAAGCGGCTTCTACCTGAAGGGTATTCTTATCTTTAATAAGAGGTTTTTCTGAGTACCATTTCAAATAAAGAGGTTGCCCTTGAATTATTCCTGTATGGTAATAATTCCATTTCTTTCCTTTATCTTCTGAAT
>JAJBTS010000289.1 GCA_020860885.1 Bacteroidales bacterium | reverse complement strand
ACTTTTATCTGTAACTCTTTTAGGATTTTGTCTTTCTTCCTATGCTCAGGAATTCGTATGGAAGGCGGGAGTTCATTCTTTTTTTGATAATACGGAGTTTAGCGGATCTAAAGTACAAACACCCCAAACGATGGCTGGGGTTCACCTGGCTCCGCAGCTCGGATTGAGTTGGCAGAAGAAACACAGTATTTATGTTGGAGGAGATTTGCTTCAGGAGTTTGGCAGCGATGAAATATTTGAATATTACGATCCTATTATTTATTATGAATACGCGGGTAAACCTTTCCGCTTTTATATGGGAGCTATCCCCCGGCAAATGATACTGGATAAATACCCACGGATGTTTTTTCAGGATTCGATCAATAACTACCGCCCGGTAATTAACGGTTTTTTCTGGGAATATACAAAAAAGAACAACTATATGAATGTATGGCTGGACTGGACCGGCAGACAGTCTGAAAAAAAGAACGAAGCTTTTTTCATGGGTTGGTCGGGAAGATACAATTATAAATATTTGTATGCCCAGCATTTCGGTTATATGTTTCATTTTGCTAAAAAGAAAGACCCTGTTATTGATGAAGCCATTCACGACAATGGTTTGTTACTCACTTCCATAGGTCTGGATTTCGCAAAGGATTCCGGTTTCGAGAAACTGGAGATTAATGCCGGATGGTCTGTTGCTATGGACCGGGATAGGGAGATCGGAAAATGGAACCGCCCTCAAGGTTTTCTTTCGGAAGCAAAAATCGAATACAAAGGTATAGGTCTGTTCAATACACTCTACTTAGGAGAAGCGCAACAGATTTATTACAACGACCATAATACGAACTTATACTGGGGAGATTCTTTTTATCGCCTGAAGAAATACGACCGGGCGGATATTTATATTAATTTTCTCAAGACTCCGGTAGTAAATATTAAGTTTATATGCTCTTTGCATTTTGCAGAAAGTAATGTATACAACCAACAAGCGTTGTATGCAACTTTTGACCTGGATAATCAGCCTAAGAAGAAAGAAAAGAAGTACAAATATATCTGGGATAACTGGTTTTAATTTTAATAGGTATGTCTACACTTATATCTTATCCGGAGAAGGTATCCAAAGAGGAAAAGTATAAAATTCTTTTGCCTCAGATCGGTTCTTTGATCGAACATGAAAAAGATCTCATTGCGAATTTGGCTAATATCTGTGCTGTACTGAAGTCGGCATTTGATTTCTTTTGGGTAGGCTTTTATCTGGTGAAAGAAAACGAGCTGGTCTTAGGCCCCTTCCAAGGTCCGGTAGCTTGTACACGAATTGCCTATGGCAGGGGAGTGTGCGGAACTTGCTGGAGAGAAGGGAGAACCCTTGTGGTGCCGGATGTGGATCAATTCCCGGGCCATATAGCTTGCAGCAGTGAGTCTCGCTCTGAAATTGTAATCCCGGTATATAAGGATAATAAAATAATAGGAGTATTGGATATAGATAGCGAATTCCTGAATGCCTTTGATGATATAGATGCAAAATATCTGGAAAAGATGATTCGTTTGATTTAGAAGAATAGAATTCTAAGTCTCTTGCAAACACGATGATTCAGAATATCAATCCAGGTCTTCGAAATTTATTTCCAATTGGTAGATCTTAGGTTTTTCAACTTCCTGGCTATTACTCATAGAAAGTCCCATCAGACGGATTCTTTTTTGGGAAATATCTACTGTATCTAATAATTCCACAGCTGTCTGCCAGAAAAAATTATAATCATTCACGAAACTATTGAGCGTTTTGCTCCGGGTGATGATCTGAAAGTCTGCGTATTTAACTTTAAGAGTGATTGTCCTTCCGTAAAAGTTCCGTTTCGAAGCTCTTTCCCAGGTTTCTTCCGCTATCTCCTTCAGATGGTTAACCAAATCTTCTTTTTCGAAAAGATCGTATAAATAAGTATTTTCCGTTCCTATAGATTTTCGGATACGGTGGGGCTCTACTTCCCGGTTATCAATGGCTCGGGCATTCAGGTAATATTGATGACCCGCTTTGCCAAAATGATGGATGAGCGATCCTTTAGTCATCTTTTTCAGGTCCGCACCCGTATGTATCCCGAGAGAATGCATCTTTTCCGCAGTAACTTTACCTACTCCCCAGAACTGCTCGATCTTTAATTCTTCAACAAAAGATTCGGCTTGTTTATCCGTGATAACAAATAATCCGTCCGGTTTATCGTAATCGGATGCTACTTTGGCCAGGAATTTATTAATGGATATTCCGGCAGAAGCAGTAAGTCCTGTCGTTTCTTTAATCCTTTTTTTGATTTCCCGTGCAAGGATCGTTGCCGATGGCATACCAATGTTGTTAACGGTAACATCCAGGTAAGCTTCATCCAGGGAAAGAGGTTCTACCAGATCCGTATAATCCAGAAAGATCTCGCGGATTTGCCGGGAGACTTCCCTGTAAACATCAAAACGAGCCGGAGTAAAAATAATATGCGGGCATTTCTTTATTGCTGTTCGCGAAGGCATAGCCGAACGCACTCCATATTTCCGGGCTTCATAGCTGGCTGCGGCAACAACACCTCTGTCGCCAGAATATCCTACAGCCAAAGGCTTGCCTCGAAAATCGGGATTGTCTCGTTGTTCTATGGAAGCATAGAAAGCATCCATATCAATGTGTATAATCTTCCGCATCTTATACAAAGATAAGAATTATCGTTCCTTCTCCGTGAACAAATTACAGCTTTAACAGTTATCTTTGTAAAGGGTTAATTATATACAATAATTATGGACAATACAACATTTAATATAGCGGTATTGATCGACGGCGACAATGCGCAGGCTAAGTTGATGAAAGAGATTTTGGAAGAAGTGTCTAAATATGGGAAAGCTACCATCCGCCGGATTTATGGCGACTGGACAATCCCGCAGATGAACAGCTGGAAAAATATCGTGAACGAATATTCCATTAATCCCGTACAGAAATTCAATTACACAGTTGGGAAGAATTCGACCGACAGCGCCCTCATTATAGACGCTATGGATATCTTACATTCCGGGAATGTGGAAGGTTTCTGTATTGTATCCAGTGATAGCGATTATACCGGTCTCGCAAAACGGATCAGGGAGCAGGGATTGTTTGTTATGGGTATCGGGGAGAAAAAAACTCCCAGCGCATTTGTGCAGTCTTGCGATATATTTACTTATACGGAGAATCTGACAGACGATAAATCGGATGCCGGGCACAAGGGGAACTCAGAGGCTCAGGGAAAACCGGATGAGTTAAGCGAAACGGATGGGAAAACAGATACTACAGATTATTTGAAGGTAATTGATAAAGCTTTTACCATATCGGCCAAAGACGATGACGAAGCGCTTATCTCTACCATAGGAGCTAATATCCATAAAATAGATCCGAGTTTTGATCCCCGTACCTATGGGTTTGGAACGCTGACCAAACTCTTTGAAAATATACAGAAATACGAGGTTGTTAAGAATCTTGTAAATGGCTTGAATTATCCGTTGGTAAGACTTAAATAAAATTACATGCGGTCGGACAAAGAGATATACGATCTTATTTTAGGATTTGCGGAAAGCGATAGCCGTATCCGGGTTGTAGGCATGGAAGGATCGCGCGTTAATAAGAATGTTCTGCCGGATCTTTTTCAGGATTATGATGTTTCTTATTTGGTTACAGATATGGAGTCATTTAAGTCCAAACCTGAATGGATAGATATTTTCGGAGACCGTATTATTTTACAGGAACCGGAAAATTCATCCCTGTTTCCGCCGGGGTTAGGCGGATGGTATTCTTATCTGATGTTATTTAAAGACGGTAACCGGATTGATTTGAAACTTATTCCGGTAGAAGATTCTCAGAAATACAGGAATAGTGATAAACTATTGAAAATTTTACTGGATAAAGACCATATTTTCGCCGGATTACCGGAACCGTCTGATGAAGATTTTCATGTTAAGAAACCTACCCGGAAAAATTTTGTAGACTGTTGCAATGAGTTTTGGTGGGTCTCGACTTACGTGGCGAAAGGATTGGCCCGAAAAGAAATTTTGTATGCCAATGATCATATAAACTTTTTTGTCAGGCCGATGTTATTAAAAATGATTTCCTGGCGGGTAGGTATAGAAACAGACTTTTCCCTGAGTGTTGGAAAGAATTGCAAGTATCTTCAAAAGTATCTTCCTGAAGAAGAATGGTCTATATTACTTTCTACTTATGAAACCGGTGATTATGATGCTTGTTGGAAAGTCCTTTTTACAACGATAGATCTGTTCCGGATAAACGCTATGTATGTGAAAGAAAATTTAGGCTATTCATACAATATAGAGGAAGATGAAAATGTTACAGCCTATTTAAAAGGTATTTATCTGTCTGATAGCCGTGATGGCATAGCCAGTAATCCCCTCTAATTGAAAACATCAAAAGCTGCCCGGATATTTGCCTGTCCTCTCTTAAAATTGTACTTTTGCGTTTTCTTATTTTATTGATTATTAAATACATTGTTTTTTATGGAAGATATCGAGTTTCGGCATACATTACCTATACAACTTCGTTTCAATGATATAGATAAATTCGGGCACGTCAATAATACCGTTTATTTTACTTATTATGATTTAGGCAAAGCGGAATATTTTGCTTCGGTATATCCAGGCCTTAACTGGGATAAAGATGGGGTAGTAGTCGTGCATATTGAGGCTGATTTTCTTTCCCAGATATCTGTAAACGGACAGATTGCAGTACAGACGGCTGTTACCAAGATCGGAAATAAGAGTATGACTCTCGTGCAGCAAGTGATCGACCTGGAAACAAAAGAAGTAAAATGTATCTGTAAATCTATATTGGTAGCATTCGATTTAGAGAAGAATGAATCAAAAGAAATTCCTGAAGACTGGAAAAGCGCTATCGCTGCCTACGAGAATTTGCAGTGAACAGTGAACAGTGAAGCAGTAAACAGTAAACAGTGAAACGGTATTGCCTTCTTTTACTTTTTAACGGATCGTTTTTCTTACTGCTTACCGCTGTCTTTGGGTGATACTTGTCGCTGCCTTTTTGCGATAAGTATTACTATCCCTCCGAGATACTTTTCGCTACCCTCCCGCGGTAAGTATCGCTACCTCTCCGAGATACTTACCTGACGTGCCCCCCAAAAGTTGGACAGCTAGTTTATATATTCATAAGGGTCCGGTA
>JAJBTS010000407.1 GCA_020860885.1 Bacteroidales bacterium | reverse complement strand
GTTAATTAGTTTATTCTTATTGACCCTTGATTTTCAGAACCAATGTTATACATCATTCTGAATTCACTAATACAGTTTGATTCATCTTGAATTGTATGTGTTAGTGAGGAAAAGGGAGGTTTTCGAATCTTCCTTTTCTGATTTTAAATCTACTCTTGTTTCGTGAATACAAAAAATACCTGCCAAAAAACAATTGTTTTACTTTTTGGCAGGTAATATAGGCGGATTAAATAAAATTATTTAGAACCGTAGACCAGGTGTCGTTTCCCATTCCATTCTACAGCTTCCACACGTGTTGCATTCTGAGGGTATCTTACCAATGTTGTTTTGTTATCATCAGAACCTGCTCCTGTAAATGCTATTTTAATCAATGAGTTGCCCTGATAAGTTTCAAAAGCTACTACATTCTGCCATTTGTCGTGATTGATATTCAAGGTGTTGTCTTCTTTAGTAATACCTTCTCCGTAATTTCCTTTTACAGGAAGTCTGTTTTTAAAGTATTCGATACTGTTTGCTGTAATATAGTGCATAACAGGAGTTGCTTGCTTTTTATATTTTGAAGCATATTTTTTTACCTCTTGAATGTCTTCTTCGGTAATTGTCATCTGTGCACAGGAATAATCATCTACCCATTTATTGATAGGACGTAAAAGGCCGGAGTAGGTAAAGAAATCTGTCAGGTCCGTTTTTGTAACATCGCAAGCCGATTTAATGAATTCCAATTGAGCTTGCCCATCGTCTACCGGAAGATCTTGCCTATTGATTGCTTGGATAAAGATATCTGCATAGAAGTCCGGTTGATACCAGCTATTACCTTCGCCTGCAACTTTGTAGAATATCTGAAGCTGCCAGAGAGGAACCAGTTTCACAAAGTGGTCTCCACCCCAATCTCTTGGGCGCATACGGTCCCAGCGATCATTACCTGCCTGTGTAAGCCATTCCTGCCCGTGTATGAAAGCACTTTCCATATAAGCCGTAATTCGTCCGCCGGCAATTCGTCCGTCGTAATCTTTCAATACTTCCCGTTCCAATTTTGGTTGAGACGGGTTGAAAAGATATTGACTCCAAACAGAATAAATATTATTTGTCACTTCGGTTGTTCCCACCCATTTCATCCAGGGTCTTACCTGATTGACGTGTCCGAATTCATGAGCGATACCCCATAAATTGGTAGGTATTCTTTCCGGATTTGCTACATCTTTCATGGTGTTATCATGGAAAGCGGCACCCATTCCATCGGCATGCATAAAGCCTTGCCAGATAACACGGCCGAATATATGGTTGTCAGGAACTTGTTTGTATTTATTCAAACCCATGATCTCATGTTGAATAGATATAATGCTGTCGTATAAGTTGATGAGTTTTAGTCCGTTTGTTGGACAATATTCTTTCAGAGAATTAACGCTGTAAGCCAGTTGAGTACGGTTCCCCAGTATATCCATTGTTTCAGCCGAAGCATTTTGTAGCAGTTTTACCCAATCCTGATTGTTGTGTTTATTCACATCGAAATATCCGTTTATTTTTCCTCCGATTATGTGCGCCCTGACCGTTTTTACGGTATCTGTATCGGTAAAGTAATGGATATATCCGGTACCGTTGTTTTCCGGGACGATGACATTAAATCCTGGTCTTAAATTATAAAAAGAATTTCCTCCTTCTTGTCCGAAATTAGTAATCCGTAGCTTTATACTGTCCGCAGGATTGTGGCGGTCCAGAATCATAATGATGCTGTCTCCTGTAGTGAAATAGATTCCTGTAGGATTCTCAAACTGAGAATACGGGCTGGTTTTCATCTTTTTCGCTAAAATAGAAGGTTGAAGATAACTTCTGTATTGCTGCACCCTGAATTCGGAAGGATACTGCTTGGAAAGCATTTGAGTAAGCATTTCGCGGATCATCGGCTGTTGTACTTTTTCCAATACTTTTACATCAAAATCTTCAGAAGGAGCGCTGAAAATATTATCGATGAACAGACCTCTGTTCCGGTTAAAATCCATCTCGATGCTGGATCTTCTTTCCCGTCTTTGAGCATTTAAGGCTACAGAGAAAACTACTAATAAACTAAAAAAAAGGAGTAAACGTTTCATTTCATTATATATTAATCAAGTAAATAATTCCAGATTTAAAAGGAAATTTATTTATCCAGTTTAAATGTTTTGTATCCGATCCGGTTGCCGTCGGCAAAAATATCTACACGATAGGTTCCGGGTAGAAGGAATTCTTCTATTTTCCAGTATACACTTAAACGGATTTCTTCTCCGGTATATTCGATGGATCGTTTTGCAGAATAGTTGATTTGCTTGTTTTCGAAAGTAAACAGATCTCCAGGGCTTTTGATAAGTACGTCATCGTCTGGTTTCTGGATACGTATGTAAATAGTTTTTTCTCCCGGTTCAGCGGTAATATTTTTATTTATAGTGAACTGAACCTCTATCTGATCCATTTTTTTAATCTTATCCGTAGTTTTGTTTTTATTGGTAATTCCCTGTACAACAATATTGCTTGCATCCAGCTTAGATGCGATCTGTACGGTCTGCGTCAACTGCTTTTTTTCCTGCGATAATTGAGAAACTGTCTGGGTGGCCTGCTGGTATTTGGCCGTAACCTGTTTGTTCTCTTCTTCCAGTTGTTTGTTGAGTCTGTTGAGAGAATCGATTTGAACTACATAGCCACGCATAATAGTCCGTAAGGTTTCCAACTCCTTCTTTAGCTCGTTGATTCGCTTGGCATCGGTTGCTTTAACTGTACGAAGTTCTTCCTGTAAACGTTGGACTTTCAGTTGTTCCGTTTCAAGTTGGGCAACCAGGGAATCGTTATTGATTTGCAACTTGTATCCTTCGTATTGAATTGATAATTCGTTGTATTCATCCTCCAGCTCTTCTTTGAATAATTCGGATTGTACGATTAGATCGTTGAATTGATTTTTTTGTCGGATAATATAGAAGATGGCTCCGGCAATGATTAAAACCAGAACGGAGATAAGTATAATTACAAGAGTTTTTTTATCTTTCATACAAAAATGCTATAAACCAGTTACAAATGTAACATTTAAGATAAGATCGTGCAAATATCGGTTTATTAAAAAAATGCAAAAACATATATAGAGGTCCGTTTCCAAAGATGTTTTCATTAAAATGATATTTTGCTGTCTGTGAGTATCAGTTCTCATTTTTTTACTGTTGAAATATCTCCTATCTTTGTATTGTGTAAAATAATTAATTCAATATCCATGAAAAAACAACTATTTGTCTGCCTCTTTTTTTTACTTGTAGCGCTTTGGGCAAAAGCACAAAATACCTATCAGACGCAGATTCTTTTTGAAGAAGATGAATACTGGTGGGGGTAGTCGCTTTCGGATCTCAGATGCCTTATATTAAACCGGTAAAAGATTTCAATCTGGCACTCCAGAATAACAATAATCAGGTAGTTCCTTTTTTTCTATCGAATAAAGGTAGATATGTATGGTCTGATTATCCTTTTGTTTTTGCAATAAATGAAAATAGTATTCTATTCAGGTCCGATTATGAAGAAATAAGATCCAAACAGTCAGGGAAGACTCTGCGGGATGCCTATCTTGCTGCATCTTCAACCTATTTCCCACCGACAGGTACTTTGCCTGATTCTTTATTTTTTACGATGCCCCAATACAATACCTGGATCGAATTGATGTATAATCAGAATGAAGAAGATATACTCCAATATGCCGAAAATATTATCAAGAACGGTTTTCCTCCCGGAGTGCTTATGATAGATGATAACTGGCAAAAATATTATGGTAATTTTGAATTCAAACCGGATAAATTTACGGATCCGAAAGAAATGGTAAAAAAGCTTCACGATATGGGGTTCAAAGTTATGTTGTGGGTTTGTCCGTTTGTTAGCGCAGATAGTCCGGAATATCGCATTTTGGCTTCGAAAAATTATCTTTTGAAAAAGAAAGGTTCCAATTCCCCTGCTATGGTTCAATGGTGGAATGGACAAAGTGCCTGTTTCGATTTAACCAATCCGGAAGCTTCTTCTTATTTTATAACTCAGCTTAAATTTTTGCAGGATGAATTCGGTATTGATGGGTTTAAATTAGATGCCGGAGACAATTCATTTTATGATCCCCATAATGTGGATAGTTATAAAAAGGATGCTCTTTCTGTAGATCACACTTTAGCATGGGCTAAAATAGGATTGGAATTCCCTTTCAATGAATATCGGGCCGGTTGGAAAATGGGAGGTCAACCCTTGGTACAACGTTTGGGTGATAAGAATTATTCGTGGAAGGCAGTACAGTCTTTAGTTCCGGAAATGATTGCAGCAGGTTTATTGGGGTATGCTTATACTTGCCCGGATATGATAGGTGGCGGACAGTTTTCATCTTTTTTAGGGCTGGATGATCAAAGTTTTGACCAGACATTGATCGTAAGATCCACGCAGGTACATGCTTTGATGCCTATGATGCAGTTTTCCGTTGCACCCTGGAGAATTTTAAGTGCGGAAAATCAGGCTATTGTCCGGGATATGGCTTATCTGCACCAGAAATTTGGAGGATATATTCTGGAATATGCAAAAAGATCGTCTGGAAGTGGAGAACCCATTGTGAGAAGTATGGAATATGCTTTTCCTCACCAGGGTTTTGCCGAATGTAAAGACCAGTTTATGCTGGGAGAAAAGTATATGGTAGCTCCGGTGATTACTAATGAGAATAAACGATCAGTAATTCTTCCGAAAGGAAAATGGCGCGATGATCAGGGAAGAACTCATAAAGGAGGAAAAACAATTCAAATTGAGGTGCCACTGGAAAGATTACCTTATTTCGAAAGATTATAATTTAATATATTAAAAAGCCTGAATGTACACTCCTTTTAATACCCAATATTCAAATTCGGATTCAATGTCGAATGAATATTGTACATATTCATTTAAAGATAGAGTGATCTGATTGTTGACTTGAGAGAAGACACCCAGATGTAATTCTCCCGGGCTTATTCTTAATCCTAATCGATTCAATATACGATGGATATTTTCTTTATTAACTATCTCGAATATTAATATATCTCCTGCGTGGTAATCGTATCCGGCCGGTAGGTTTTCACTGTTAGCTATTTCCATAGCGAGTAATTCAGACTTGGAAGAACTGGGGATTATTATATAAGGTAACTGCTTAAGGAAATTTTCATCCTTAGGATGCTTTATATAAT
>JAJBTS010000253.1 GCA_020860885.1 Bacteroidales bacterium | reverse complement strand
ATACGCCAATCGTAAATATGCTTGTATCATTCATATAAGTGACGCCTTAGAAAATGAAAATCAACTTACTGTTGATGTGGACAATTATTTAATGGATTTGATAAAAAATACAAAAACGAAATATTTCATTAAAAAAGATTCTGCTTTGGTAGATGTGCTGGACACCATTTCTACCGATATGAAATTCCCTTCAATTATTTCTTCTAAAACAGCATGGGAAAAAGCACAACGCGATGTTCTTAATAAGATTTAAATGAATGTATTATGAAAATTGTAATTAGTGGAACTTATTCAACGGGAAAAACAACAACAGCGCTAGCCCTTAGTTTATTGACAGGAATTCCTGTTACTCACGCCAGAACCATGCGGGAAATATTACCTACTGCATTTCCTGGAAAGAGATTGGAAAAATGTGATTTTCATGAACTCATGGAATTAGGAATGCGTAGATTTACCGAAAGAATCATTACGGAAAAAGAAATAGGAAACTCTTTTATATCCGATGGTTGCCCTCTACAAGAATGGATTTATGGAACCACCCGGATGACTACAGGACTTAATCCGGCAGAAAAACCCTGGAAGATAAAATTGCATAAAGCAATATATAACAGAGGATGGAACGTTTTTAGCGAAACAATAAATGGATTCGGATGTATTGCAAAAGAATACACAAAAAAACATTATGACAAGATCATTCATTTGCCTGTAGAATTTCCTTTTAACCCGGACGGGCACCGTCCCACCAGTGAATTATTCCGGCAAAAATCAGAAATCCTGCTCAAAAAGACTTATACGGAGTTGGGGTTGGAAGTATTTGAAGTAAAAGGAAGTTTAGAAGAACGACTGAATAAGATCATTACTCATTTAGAACTTAGTCCCATACTATCTACTAAAGAAGCCATCATAACAGCAAATAAAATAAAGGAAAATAAGTTCGATAGTATAAAAATTGAAACTGAAACAGCAGTAAATAAAAGACTCTAAGCACCTCATTTAAAAGAGGAAATGAGGCTGCCACCTCATTTCCTTAAATACTCCTTGCAAAGTAACAAAATTTAAAATACTTATAAACATACAAGTAAGCTTACAAAGGTAATTATATCTTTTTATATTTTACTCTTTGACAGCTAAAACGGTTGACCGTACTTGTATATTAACACTTAAAAAATATGAAACGGTTAGTTGATTTAGTAAAATTAGACAGATTAGACAATCTCATTCGTAGAGAAGCCACAGGAACTCCTGCTGAATTAGCTGAAAAGCTAAAAATATCACGTAGTAATTTATTTGAATTCATATCCTTTCTGAAATATGAAATGTCTGCTCCCATTCATTATAGTAAAGAAAAGGCATCGTATATATACGTATATTCCAAAATTCTATCTGGGATTCGAGAAAGACAGAACTCAAACAGCAGAAACGTACAGTATAATCAGGAATAACACCAGTGAAAAAAACACTATCTATACTAATAGCGATAAACACAGAAATGATTTCGTATTTGATGACGATACACTCGTTAATGGATTTTTCCATGAAGAGATCTTTAATAATTAACTTGAAGAAGTAAATTATCTATCCTTGATTTTACTGATTAAGACAAAAAATTAATAAATAAATATTCACTCCTAAAATTTCGGACTGTACACATTTACATTTGTATCAAGTTCTAATAACTATTAAAATAAATTATATGAAAAAGATAGCATTATTTACAATGGCCGTAGGAAAAGATCCTATATACTTTGAATCCGTAGGTCGTTATTTTCCTTACAATAAAAAATATTTCAGACAGGACAACACTGTAGATTTTTATGTATTCACCGACCGGGAAGGTCAGGTTAACGAGGAAGTTACCAGTTTACCTTGTAAGACAACTGTTTGGCCTTATACAACTCTTCTTAAAAATAATACGATTCACGATTACATGAGTGAACAAAACAAATGGAATGAATACGATTATATCTTTTTTATTGACGCAGATTTTGCAATAGGTGATTATTACAACTTTTTTGATCATGATTTCATTTTAGTCCGTCCCTACTGGAATGAAATCAACGGAGGAGGTTTTTTCTATGGAGGTAAAACCGAATATTTCCGCTTACTTTGTGACAGTTTCTACGAAGAATTAAATTACATAGTAGAAAATAAACTACCTCTACCACGCGACATCGATGAGTTTTATCTGGGAATATTCTTAAAACAACACCGGGATATAATACATATGGTAGAAATGAGTAAAGAAAACACCTTAATCTTTTACGATAATGAAAATCTGGACAACAAGGTTAAACAATATGGAAACAAATTATTCATGCAGCCTTATAAGTCCACCGGCCGTGCCAATAAAACAATGGTTATTGATTCCCAATACAAAGAACAGGAGTGTATTGTTAACCTTGAGGAAGAATATATTTTCAATAATTACACTTTTGATTTTGGCCGCTTATTAAAAATAGATGATTCTTATTACAGAATTTTCTGGAGCGATAAACCTGCAAAACGTGAAGTACTGGATATAAAGAACCTTCAGATTTATAAGGATAAGCCATCCAGGATCGATAAACCTTCCGTTCCTGCAATAAGTGTAGTCATGCCCGTATACAATGCCAATCCGGAATTTTTAGTAGAAGCCATCGATAGTGTATTGAAACAATCTTTCCCGAATTTTGAATTTATCATAGTGGATGATGGCTCTACCGATTCGACTGTAAGCTATATCGAAAAATACAACGACCCCCGTATAAGGCTCATAAAAAACAAACATGATTATATTGATTCTCTGAATAGAGGTATTAATGAAGCCCGAGGTCGTTACATTGCCCGGATGGATGCAGATGATGTAATGATGCCCGACAGATTATTGACCCAGTACGACTATATGGAAGGACATCAGAATATTGATTTCTGTGGATCCTGGGTAGAATTTTTCGGCAATCAGAACCATATTCTAAGAACCATTATTAATCATAAAGAAATTAAATCCAATCTTTTGTTGCATAGCTCATTGGTTCACCCTTCGGTAATGTTCCGGGATTCGGTTTATAAAAACAATAAAAACTTGTATAGTTACGGGTACCCCTGCGCCGAAGATTATAAATTATGGGTAGACCTGATAAAAGCCAACTTCCGTTGTGCAAATATTCCTATGGTATTGTTACGTTACCGCCGTTCTAACAAACAGCAGACCGTAGTCAATTATAAAGCTTCCCTAACCTCTGGCAAGAAAATCCAATTGGAATATATAGACTATTTTCTGGGAAATATGGCAGAGAAAGAAGAAGGTTATGTAGACTTTTTTAATTCGCTTATTGATTTATCAAATAAAAACACCATCAATATCGATCAATTAAAAAATATCATCTACCAAATACAAGCAACGCAATAAAATTATTTAAGTTTTATTTAATTAATCCTATTCAGTTATGACTTCCAATCAATTAACGATAATAATAACTTTCCTGAACGAAGGAATCGAAATAGCAAATACTTTGAAGAGTATCCGGCAAACGGTCGGTAATGCTGTGGATATCTTACTTATAGATGACAATTCCAACGATGGCTTCGCTTATGAAGAAACAGCTTACCACTTCCATGCTCTCTACCACCGGAACGATTACCGATTAGGAGTTGCTGCTTCCCGCGACTTAGGAGTATCTATGATAAAAAGTCCTTATTTCCTGATTTTAGACGGTCATATGAGATTTTACGACAACCACTGGCACAATAGAATCATATCTTTATTAGAGGAAGAAGAAAAATTATTACTGTGCTGCCAAACGAAGATATTATACAAGAAAAACGGTGAAGTTTATGATGGGCCTGCACATTCAGCCTACGGGGCATACATTGACTTTTCTGGAGAGAATAACCTATTGTCTGCTATATGGAATTCCAAAGAACTTAAAGCTGATCAACCTATAGAAGAGATACCTTGTGTACTCGGAGCAACCTATGCTTGTAGCAAAAGCTTTTGGGAATACATTAAAGGCCTGCAAGGTTTAAGATACTACGGATGTGATGAAACTTATATGAGTCTTAAAGTCTGGCTAAGCGGAGGAAAGTGCAAACTGATAAAAGATATAACGGTAGGTCATATTTACCGTGACGCGGCTCCTTACAGGATAGATACCCTGGATACCACTTATAATAAAATGTTGATTGCGGAGCTACTATTACCGGATACCATAAAGAAAAATATTTTTACACAATTTAAGTTGGCTTCTGCAGATAATTATAATCATGCTCTTTCGCTCCTGGAAGAAAATAAGGAACTGATTAACCGGCTACGGATTTATTACCAATCTATTTTCGAAGTCAATTTTGATCCTATCTACGAATGGAACCTAGTCAGTCAATCCAATAAGAAACAATCTCTTCTAAAACGTATTTCCAATCATTTAATGCTTAATGCCAGTTTTACTAAAGACTTAGGATTGTATAATGGAAAAATGGGAATTGTTATCTTCTTTGCACATTACGCAAAATATGCAGAATCAAAAAAAATCCAGGAATTTGCAGAAATATTACTCGACGAGATATACGATCAGATTAATTGGCTTACTCCCTTGGATTTGGAATCCGGATTATGCGGTATAGGATGGGGATTGGAATATTTGGTGCAAAATGGTTTCATGACAGGCAATACCGATGAAATACTGGAAGAAATAGATAAGAAGGTTATGGAATATGCACCTTTAAGAATCCAAAACCTGACTATAAAAAAAGGTATTGGAGGTATATTGAATTACGTTTACATGCGATTACTATCTTCAAAAAAGAAAAACAAAAAGAGTCCTTTCGATCCCCTGTTTCTAGAGGAATTACTAAAAATTGCCAATAAATACTCGCAAGATAAGAAAGCAAATTCCATAAAGGAAATAAGTAAAAAATATATTTCCCTTTGCAACTCTTCAGCGGAAAACAACGGAAAAATATTACTCAGTTCTGTGGTACCATTAAACAGTGTGATAAATGAAATAGAAAACACAGCTTTAGGGTTAGAGAATGGTTGTGCCGGTTTTGGACTAAAAAAAATGATTGAATCATGAAAAATATATATTTGATTTACGAGCCTAATACCAATGGCTTCGGTATTGAAACATACCTCAGAGAATTCTTAAATTGTTTTACAGATTCCGATTACCTTATAAATGTTATTTCTACTCATTCTTCTAACCGAAAAATGACAGTAGAAAAG
>JAJBTS010000238.1 GCA_020860885.1 Bacteroidales bacterium | reverse complement strand
CATTACATACATTTTACGATGGAAATAAGTTTTGTTTAAACGGTATTGAATGAATCCATCCCACCAGCTGAAATGATTGGCGATCATTAATGCCGGTAATCTGTTCTCTTCCGCATCTCCGATGAAACATACATCCCGGAAAGATTCGTTCAATTTAGGCCCTGAATAAAGTTCGGATAATAATTTCCCTGCAAATGTATGGTGTGCACGTATCATAGAATAAAGAGTTGGGAATAAATTCCTATTACCAGAAAAAATATCATCTGAAAGACAAAAAGAGAACGAGCGGGAAGATTCTTCGCTTTGATATGCAGTATCTCAAATCCGGCATGGTAAATAAGGGAGGCTATAAACCAGACAAGAAAATTCTGAAAAGGGGCAAAACCCGATTCGAAATGCCACATTCTCATAAAAGGAGCTACCCATTCCAGGAGAATATCGTATAGGATCATTAATAAACTGGCTGAGAGTATCCGTGTAAGAGGATTGAGCCGGTTCACTTTCTGCACGATACTTTGAGAGGCATATACTAGGAACAACCAGTTGAAACCGATTATCAATGGAGTACCATTAATTAAAGGAGCCAGTCCGCGGTCGTAGCTGTATTCTCCGAAAATCTTACCGCTTTGGATTCCTGCCATTTCCAGAAAGAAAGAGGAACAGACAATGAAAAGAAACCAGACGATGGATTTGATGTTCCAATCTTTATGGAATAAAAATACGATTGAAATAACGAACAGTAGGGATAAAGAAGTTATGGAAATAAAAAAGTTACGGGTAAAGGGAATCATATAAAGAACCAACCCCACCAGATAGAAGCGGATGAATAAAGAAGGTATCCGTGTTTCGTAACTTAGTATTTTTTCTTTTGTACTCATTTGTTTGTATTGATTTCTTCACACACTATTTTAGCACTTGCCAGGCAAAGAGGTATCCCGCCGCCAGGATGAACACTGCCCCCTACAAAATAAAGATTCTTAATACTATTAAGAAAGTTCGGATGACGTAGAAATGCAGAGAACTTTGAGTTGGAAGATGCTCCGTAAAGGGCTCCAAAAGCACTCATTGTATTTTCTTTTATCGTGAGTGGTGAATTAATTTTCTCATTGATAATATATTTTTCTATATCCATACTTAAAGTAGAGTTTATCTTATCGATGATATTTCTTCGGGTATCTTTAATCAGTTTGTTCCAGTCTTGCCCTTGATCGGATGGAGCATTCACCATTACGAACCAATTGCTGCAGCCTTCCGGAGCATCATCGGAAACAATCTTTGAACTGATAAAAATGTAAATAGTAGGATCGTTGGAAATTGTTTTTTCTTTGAACAGGTTTTTGAACTCTGCTTCATAATCTTTCGAAAACAGTATATTATGTAAATCTAATTTTGGGAATTCTTTACTGACAGACCAGTAAAAGATAAGAGCGGAGGACGAAGGCTGAGACCACTTTAACAGTTTTCTCCATGGATGTTTTTTTATGAGTTTGTCTGAAAGATATCGGACGTCCACATCGGAAACAATCAAATCGTAAAGCTCTTGCCGGTCAGAGGTTTTGAGTCCGATAGCTTTATTATCAGATACCATGATCTCCTCTACTTTTTCCGAAAACCGGAACTGAACTTTTTTTCTTACTGCAAGTTTGTATAGTTCGGAGACTATCGAGTACATTCCTTTTTCAGGAAAGAATGCCCCTATATTGTTTTCCAGATGGGCAATCATATTAAATGTAGCCGGAGCCTTATATGGATTGGATCCGTTGTATGTAGCGTATCTGTCAAAGATTTGGACGATACGATGGTCTTTGAAATCCCGGCTGTTTGCAGCATGCATGGTACGTAAGAAATCCAGTTCGAAAATTTTACCGAGGATTTTTTTATAAGGAGGAGTATTAAAATTGGAAAGTTTATGGAAAGCGGTAAATATGAAAACCGGAGCGCTTACTTCATACACTTCTTTTGATTTCGTTAATCTCTTAAAAAGAGAAGATTCTTCCTCTATATTGTTTTTCCTGAGCTCCTGAGCTAATTTTTCTTTATCATGATAGAAAGTCAGAGTCGTGGAATCCGGGAAAAAATATTTACAATTTGTTTCCAAACGCACAGCCGGAAGATGATCGTTTATATTTTCACCGCAGATATGAAACAGTTCGGCGCTCAGTTCAGGGAGAGTAAAAAGGGAAGGGCCCGTATCAAAACGGTAATCTCCCATCCGTAATTCTGATATTTTACCTCCTGGAATTTTGTTTTTTTCAAATACCGTGACCTGATGACCCATTGCAGCGAGCCTTAAGGACGTTGCAAGTCCTCCGATTCCGGAACCTATGATAGCTATTTTTTTTTGTTTGACTCATCACTATTTCTCTTTTTGTTCTTCCAGTTTATCCAGTATGATCTTAAACCATTCCGTATAAGAATCCGGGTTTTCCAGAATGTTTGTACGGATCTTTTTTACGGATAAATATTTGTATTCACAAACTTCTTCCGGGTTCGGTTCTGGTACTTCATCGGAAACTCCGACATACACATGGTCTAATTCGTGTTCCTGTAAACCATGATCCAGATGTGCCTGATAGATAAAGCTTGTAATTGGATATATTTCAGCACGGATACCCATTTCTTCCTGAAGTCGTTTGACTGCAGCATCAGCGATTTCTATCCCTGGAGCCGGATGGCTGCAACAAGTATTTGTCCATAGTCCTCCCGAATGATATTTATCGAAGGCACGTCTTTGCAACAGCATTTCTCCTTCGGTATTGAATATAAGGACAGAGAAAGCTCTGTGTAAAAGCCCTTTTTTATGAGCTTCCATTTTGGGCATTGTTCCTAATGGATTGTCGTATTCATCAACAAGTATTACCATTTTCAAATAAATTTTTGAGTAAGGAAAGCTTTTATAAGTAATCGGGCTTTCTGTACGTTTGATATTCTTATTCTTTCATCCTGAAGTACTTCAGCCGGAGTATTTTCGATAGCTTTGGTCAGGGACAGATAATATAAGTACGCTGTGTATACACCGAGGCGGGCACATTCCGGTAATTGGCGGATACCTATTCTGGCTTCCCTGTAATCATCGTATATATCCTTAAGAATAACTCTTTTTGTTGCTTCGGTAAGCGGTTCGCTTTTCAGTACCGGAAAATAGATACGATGTAGATTCATACTGTCGTTTTTCAGGTCGCGTAAAAAATTAATTTTTTGAAACGCGGCTCCCAACCGTTTGGCAGAGGGTTTAAGCCGTTCGTATTCTTCTTTATCCCCATTAACGAATATCGTAAGGCAGATCAATCCTACTACTTCCGCAGAACCGTATATGTATTCTTTTATTTCTTCTTCCGAATAAAGAGTATGACTGATGTCCATTCTCATGCTCTTCAGAAAAGATTGAACCAGATGATCCTCTATTTGATATTTTCTGACGATTGCCTGGAATGAGTTGATTACCGGATTGGTACTTATCCCTCTTTCCAGCGAACGATAATATTCGGATTCGAATTCATCCAGCAAAAGCTCTTTGTCGTATTCGTGAAAGGTATCTACGATCTCATCGGCGACACGGACAAATCCGTACACCCCGTATATGGCATTGCGTATTTCCGGGCTGAGGCATCTGACTCCCACAGAAAAAGAAGTACTGTAACGGGAGGTTATTATTTTACTGGTTTCGAAACAAATCTTACTATAAAGCTCGTCCATTCTATATAAATTTTAGGATAGATGTTTCATATAAGATTTAGCACAATCGGCGGCTATTTTGCCGGATATAATTGCCGTAGGAACCCCCGGCCCCGGAACGGTCAATTGACCTGTATAAAACAGATTAGTTAGTTTTTTGTTGAACACCTTGGGTTTCAGGAAAGCCGTTTGAGTTAGAATATTAGCTAATCCGTAAGCGTTTCCTTTGTATGCGTTGTAATCTTTCATAAAATCTGAATACGCATAAGACTCATAAAATAAAACATGATTTCTTAGTTTCTGATTCGTTAATTTCTCCATACGCTCTATAACCTGTTCAAAATATTTTTCCCTTACATACGGATGGTCGGCTAAACCGGCAGCCGAAGGTATCAATATAATTGCGCCCTCTTTTCCGTCGGGACATAGACTTTCGTCTGTTTTTGAAGGAAAACTGGCATAAAACAACGGTTTTTCCGGCCAGTCCGGAGCATCGTATATATTGGAGGCATGTTCTTCAAAAGAAGTATCGAAGAAAAGCGTATGATGCGAAACGTTCTGGATTTTTTTATCAAATCCTATATAAAAAAGTATTGCCGAAGGAGCAAAAACTTTCCGGTTCCAATACCTTTCAGAATAATTGCGGTATTTTTCCGGCAGTAACGTTTCGGTGTGGTGGTAATCTGCACCGGATAAAACCGCGTCTGTATTTATAAAATTTCCGTTGACAACAATCCCTTTTACTTTATTGCGCTCTACGACGATTTCGTTTACAGTCTGTTTGGTTTTTATTTCAACTCCTAAGGTTTCTGCCAGTCTTTTCATCCCGTATATTACTTCTATCATTCCTCCCTCCACATGCCACGAACCCAAAACCATATCTGCATAGTTCATAAAACGATAAAAAGAAGGCGTTTTGTCGGGTTTCGCACCGAGAAATAAAACAGGGAATTCAAGCATTTGTCTTAATTTTTGGTCTTGAATGTTTTTGCGGACTGTATAACTCAGGCTGGTAAGAAATTGCGGCGCACGACTTACCGTTTCCGG
The DNA here is from genome assembly GCA_020860885.1 of Bacteroidales bacterium. Classification (GTDB taxonomy): domain Bacteria; phylum Bacteroidota; class Bacteroidia; order Bacteroidales; family Azobacteroidaceae; genus Azobacteroides. Next base: position 561 of record JAJBTS010000238.1, on the reverse strand, counting down.
CATAATAAGTTCCAATAAAGACTTCCCCGGTTTGTATACAACTTTATCGATTGCTACCCTGTAATTGTATTCTGCTTTACGAAGAAACTTATCAAGGAATTCTTTGCTTCCAGGCTCGATCGATTCGAATGTTTCCTTCAGTTTAGAAAGATCGGAAGATTGTTTGATACGGGTTCCCTGATCGAAATATATTTCATAACCGGGATCCAATCGGGATAAGGAATAAAAATCTTCCGGAGTCTTTTCGAAATCCTTAAAGAATTTTTCAAAAATATCCGGCATCCAATAGAAAGTAGGCCCCATGTCAAACTTAAAGCCGTTTCTTTCGAATTGTCGTGCCCGTCCCCCGATAGTCTTGTTTTTCTCCAGAACCGTTACATGATATCCTGCCTGAGCCATATAACAAGCGGCAGACAGACTGGAGAATCCGGATCCTATGATTGCTATTTTTTTCAAATATTTTCCAGGTTAAATTAGAACTTCTATACAAAAAGTCTGGCAGATATAAATAAAAAAAGTATGATAAAGAAAATCTGATTTTAAGAATTTCCAGACTAAAAC
>JAJBTS010000243.1 GCA_020860885.1 Bacteroidales bacterium | reverse complement strand
TAGTAGTCATTTCCGGTAAACTCCCTCTTCGTATGGAAATCATCGGTTTGGATGGTAAATGCGTTAGGGAAGAAACGATTTCCCATCATCCGCATGCTGTAAGTTACCGAGACTTAAATCAAGGGTTGTATCTTTATCGCCTGTGGGATAAGAACAGGATCGTACAGACCGGAAAAGTAATTCTTGAATAATTAAATATTACTTTTATGAAAAAACATTGTATTTTACTGCTGGTATCTTTCCTGAATATTACTTTTTTGTTCGGACAGATCAGCCATACCGTGAATTTCCGGGTTTCCGACGTAGAAGTTCGTCTGGATGCCGATGGCTATACTCATTTGTATATGCAGGATACTTATTCGATCGATGAGGCAGGTAAACCGGATTTACCGGTATGTTATCGTACGTTTGTATTACCCGCTGATGCGGAAGTCACAGATATAGAGTTGGGTTCTGTTGCCCGTGAAAGAATTGCGGGTTCTCCTTTGGTTTTTCCGGTACAACCTCCTGTGCCCACCCATATTCAACAGGTAGAAATAGATTTCACTCCTCCTGATCCGGATGTCTATAATTTCAACCATCCTTTTCCTGAGAAACCCGTGGAGGTTTTGTCTGACCGGACAGAGATGGGTTACCATCTCGTAACCGTAAAAATCTCTCCATTGGAATACCTTCCGCAAAGCAGGGAGTTGTTCCTGTGCAATTTTGACTTTATCATCCGGTACCGGACAAAAGCTACTCTACAATCGGTTCAGCCGGAACCTCTTACTTCTCCTTTAAGGCAGGAAAAAGTAAACCGGAGTATTTACCAACGGGTGGAAAATAAAGCCGACGTAGAACGTTTTCAACGTGTGTCGCAAAGAACATCCGGTATACAACGGTCTTTGTACGGAAGAGATGTAGAAAAACTGAAGATTCCGGATTACATCATCATAACCAATCAGGAGTTGTATTCCTCTTTCTATCCTTTAGCGGAATGGAAAACAAAAAAAGGAGTAAATACTATAATTAAAACCGTAGAAGAAATCGGTCGTGAATTCCCCGGGTGTGATTTGCAGGAAAAAATAAGGAACTATCTGAAACAGGCTCATGCTCTTTGGGGGGATGGAATGTTCGTGCTATTAGGTGGGCATTCTAATATCATTCCAGCATGAAAAATTAAAGGATTTTCAAGTGGTTATAGACCTTCGGATTTATATTATGCAACCGTTCAGGGAACGTGGAATGCCAATAACAACCATCTATTTGGTGAAAGTAGAGATCAGAATGATTATTCTCCGGTTTTTTATGTTGGCCGGGCTCCCGTGCAAAATCAAAGCGAGGCTCAGATATTTGTTAATAAAGTACTAAGTTACGAAAAAGCTCAGGGAGTAACCGACCTTTCTTATTACAATAATGTAATGATGAGTGCCGCTTTTATTGTTAATGAAAATCGAGTGTTTTACGATATTGATAAACCTACTTTGTATAATACTGCAAGCTATATTAAGAGAGTTTCCAGTGCAGCTAAAACCTGGCTGCTTTTTGATAATTACGATTGTGCGCCGGGAAATTTTGATTATTCTCTTCCTCCTCATCGTCCTTTCACTTGCCGATCCTATCCGGGTAATGAAGAATTAAACCGGGATAATTTTTTATCCGCTTTGAAAGACGGAGGGAATTCTTCTTTCAACCGTTTTCATATAATTTATCACATGGATCACTCCAATCCTGTCAGTTTGGGAACTTCGTCCTTGCATAAAGGGCAAAGCATTACGAAAACAGATATAAGGGAATTATCTAACACTCCTTACTGGCAAATATTTATGAGTGGAAGTTGTGAGCCGGCCACTTTTAACGTCGACTGTATCGGTAAAGAATACTTAAATAACCCCAACGGAGGAGGGGTTGCTTTTATCGGAAATGCTGATGTGGGTTTATCGGGTGAAGCTCCCCAATTTGAACGGTTTATTAAATTTTTATACGATCCATTTAATAACGTAGGACATTCTATCGGATATGCATTTAATAAGGCTGTTGCAGAGAATGCTAACAGTCAACGATCTCGCCTCACTTTATTAGGCGAACCCGAGATGCCTGTCTGGACAGCTACCCCAAAAACATTAACCGTTACTCGTACTTTGTCGCGTATCGCCTCTACCGGAGAATACAATGTCAGCGTTCGTGTCTCTAATTTACCGGCGGGGCAGCAGGCTTTGCTGTGCTTTCAGAAAGGAGACGAGATATACAGCAGGTATATCGTTGGGGATAACCAGACGTATGTGTATAAAGTAAAACCCCAGACTTCCGGAACTATGAACATAACCGTAACCGCTCATAATTTCAAACCGTACGAATCGACTGCGAATGTTATCGGATCTGCAAATCTCAGCGTATCTAATATCGATATCGACAACGATGGATTCCGCCCGGATCAGGTATTTCTGAATGCCGGTGAAATAAAAGAATTCCGTATAAGCGTACGCAATACGGGAAATACCGGTATGCCCAACGAGAATTACTGGACTTCCGAAATGATCTGCCATTCTCCTTATGTGACGGTTCTCAGGCCGTATATCAATTTCCCGGTTATACCCGTTTCTTCGTTCGGGTTTTCTTACGATAATTTTTCTATCCGGATAGATAAAGACGCTCCCAGTCAATTGATAGAAACCGACAATCCTGTTCCTTTCGAATTGAAATTTACAGGCAATAACAATACCGTTTATTCCCTTCCTTTTGAGCTGAATATTGTTTCTCCTGAAATAGAAGTGGGGGATAAGCAGATTATTTCTAAAACCATAGAGGGCGCTTATACCATTTTCCATTTTTCCATCGACCTGTTTAATGCGGGGGAAGGCACGGCTTCCGGGATTACGGCTCGTTTAACTTCTAAAGGGCATCCTGCTGTAAGTGCTTCTACGGAAGTCTTTTCTTATCCCGATATTGCTCCTAAGCAGACCGCGAAGAATGCTTCACCACAAAGTTATTCTGTGAAAGTTTTGTCCCAAAATGCGAATGCTCCCATCTATCTGGCCTTAGAGGTGCAAAACGAATTTGGTAAAAAATGGAATACGGAATTCGACCTGAACAGTCGCCCAGCGCAGGTGAATAGGAATAGTATGAAATTTACGGGATACAAGGAGGAAATAGATCTCTATTGGGATCCGCTCGCAGTGGTAAGCGGATACAATATTTACCGCAGCGACGTAAATGCCGCCGGTGTCGTAGCCGGTAACTACACGAAAGTAAATACTTTTCCGGTTACTATGGGCTATTTCAGGGACACGGGTTTGAATCAGTTAACGAAATACGCTTATAAGATCTCGGCGGTGAACGAAGAGGGAAATGAATCTGCGTGGGCGGATCCTGTTGTGGCCTGGACTTCTTTAGCGCCTATGGATCTCTTCCCGGTGGTTATGGATACGAAACGCGGGGAGGATGCCGCGCGCCGGAACAAATCTTCAATCAATGTTTGCGATGTAAATGACGACGGCAAACCGGAGATCTTCACGGCTATCGATAAGGGCGACGGGGGAAGGTACGGGTTACTGGTGGCATTGAAAGACGATGGCACTGACTTGTTTGATATCGATAATAACGTTACTACCCACAGTGGATTTGCCGATTTCGACCAGTCTATTCAGTCGCAGGTGGCTGTAGGCGACCTGTTCGGTAACGGAGAATATCAGGTTGTGTCGGTGACACGGAATTTTGCGGACGCTACCAACTTCCTGACGTGCCATAGTACCAAAGATAGGAATAACGACAACAAACCGGACCTTTTGTGGCAGGTTCCTGTCAATAAAAGGTACAGCCGCGGGCCTATCCTGGCGAATGTAGACAACAGCGCCGATAATTCCCTCGAGATAATTATCTGCCATATGGAATCCGTGATGCAAAATAATGTGATAAGGATCTATAACAATCAGGGAACTCTGCTTTCTACTTTCGGAAACGGAAAAGGATATTCCTCTTTAGCTGTGGCTGACCTCGACGGCGACGGGGATATGGAAATCATTGCCGGATTTTCGGATGGGGTGCATGTATGGCACCACAACGGTACGCCTTTCTCCGTGAATCCGTTCTTTACCGAACCGGGGTATTTGTTCGATGCTACCCCTGTGGTCTGCGACCTGAACGGAGATGGCAAAAAGGATATTCTTATCAGTGCCCGGTCCGGAACCCAGCGGCAGGTTTTTGCTATCGATTTGGATAGAAATAAGCTTTACGGATGGGGAACCAACCAGAAAGTTCCTTTTGCAAACGGTACTGCCATCTCTCACGAGTTAGCCGTAGGGGATCTCGACAACAACGGATCTCTCGAAGTGGTGGCCTTGGGTAATAACTGCATTAAGATATGGAATAAAAACGGATATCTGGTACGGGAAATAGCTTTACTGGACGTGCCCAGCCCTTCAAAGATAAATCCTATCCTGGCGGATATCGACGGCGATAATAAATCCGAAATTCTGTTCGGTCATAAAAGTATGATACATGCCTATAAGTACAACGGCACACAGGCAGAAGGTTTTCCTTTGCATGTGGAAACGGGAGTAAGGGAAATATTAAGTTCCGTATGTGTGGCCGATGTAACAGCCAATGGGAAAAACAATATCATTGCCAGGGTGGAAGATAAGATCTATATGTGGGAAACCGGTGGCAATGCGGAGGTAGTAGAGTGGGGAAGCGAAAGGAGAAACAGTCACAACCGGGGAGAATACCCCTGTATGGAAACAGTAGTTACTGCTACCGCTCTTTGGAATGGCCCGAGAAATCTTTGCGGAGATCTGCGGATCCAAGCCGGAACGCTTATCCTTCATACTACCTGTGTCCTGAATATGCATGCGAATAGTAAGATATGGGTAGAACCGCGGGCTACTTTGTATGTCAACAGCGGTAAGATCTACAACGCTAAGATATGTGCATTGCCCGGAAGTAAATTAAGAATGTCCGGTACATCTTATATCCAGTTGACGAAAAACGGTTCTCTGGAAATTCATCCGGGAGCGGAGGTCGAGATTACTTCCGGAGAAATAACGGGGAACAGTGAGCAGTAAACAGTAAACAGTGAACAATATTATTTAAGAGGTTGTCCAAAAAGAACTTTCTACCCTAAATCCCCTAAAAGGAACTTATTAACGATTGAATATCAGGGATTCGGGGCCAGGCAATGAGATCTTTGACTTTTGGACAACCTCTTATTTTGATCTTTTTTATTTTAGAAAGCTTAGTAAATCAATAGGTTTAAATATAAATATCCGGCAGAATATTTAATAATTTTATTTAATTTTGCAGAACATTAAA
>JAJBTS010000099.1 GCA_020860885.1 Bacteroidales bacterium | reverse complement strand
CCTTTTGGATGTAACTGGGATACATTGTTAGAAATGTTCTGTGATTTTAGTTGGATAAAACAAGAAACAATTCTGATAATACATGATGAACTTCCGTTATTAGAAGATTCGGATTTGTCCGTATATTTAGAAATATTGAACATTTCTATAGAATTTTGGGAAAATTGGGAAGGAGACAATAAACATTTCCTTATAATTGTATTTCCGAAACAATTCGAATCAATTGCACAATAGTCTTTAGTTGGATAAAAATTAGTTTAAAAGAAGAGAGTTGCACACTTAATGGTGCAACTCTCTTGATTAATGAGTTTTTTTTCCTGCCGTTCTCTTATAGGGCTATAAGCTCAACAGGTAGGAATCTATTCCTGAGAATAATTTTGAGCAGCCATTCTTTTGTATCCGTTCAGGCGCCATTTAGCATTTTCTTCCGTTACCTTGAAGAGTTCCTGAGCCTCTTCCGGATATTGTTTCATCAGGGAAGAAAAACGAACCTCATTTTTCAGGAAATCCTGAAATTTACTCCAATCCGGTTCTTTGGAATCAAGTTGGAACGGATTTTTACCTTCCTGTTCCAGGCGGGGATCAAATCTCCATAAGTGCCAGTAACCACATTCGACTGCTGCTTTTTGTTCTGTCTGAGCTCTTCCCATACCGCTTCTTATTCCATGATTGATACAGGGAGAATAAGCGATAACAATAGAAGGTCCGTCGTATGCTTCGGCTTCGCGTATGGCTTTGAGGGTTTGTGCCTGATTAGCTCCCATAGCTATTTGCGCTACATATACATAACCATAGGTAGTAGCGATCATGCCCAGGTCTTTTTTCCGTATCCTTTAACCAGCAGCAGCAAATTTGGCTACAGCGCCTACAGGGGGAGATTTGGAAGATTGGCCTCCGGTATTGGAATAAACCTCTGTATCTACTACCAGTATATTAACATTTTGTCCTGACGCAATCACATGATCTAAACCGCCGAAACCTATATCGTATGCCCAGCCGTCACCACCAATAATCCATTGCGAACGTTTTACGAAATATTGAGTCAATTCGGCAAGTTGCTTACAGGTATCGCAGGTGCATGCTTTTACCATAGGAGTAAGTTTGTCTGCAATTTCTCTGGTTTTTGCCGCATTAGCACGGTTCTCTATCCATTCCCGGAATAAAGCTTTCATTTCATCCGAACAGCAGGAACAGTTTAATCCCTCTTTCATCAGGCGTTCTACACGGTCTCTCATTACTTCGGTTCCAATATTCATTCCCAGACCGTATTCTGCATTGTCCTCGAATAAAGAGTTTGCCCATGCAGGACCGTGTCCTTTTTCGTTCTTCGTATATGGAGTGGAAGGAGCGGAACCCGAATAGATGGATGTACAACCCGTTGCGTTAGCTACCATCTGATGGTCGCCAAACAGTTGGGTAATCAATTTTACATACGGTGTTTCTCCACAACCGGAGCAAGCTCCTGAGAATTCAAAGAGAGGAGTTGCGAATTGCGAATTTTTGACATTCAGGGAAACGTCGACAAGATCTTGTTTTGTCTTAACTTCTTTCACACAGAAATCCCAATTGGATTGGTTTTCGTATTGTGTTTCAATAGGTACCATTTTAAGCGCTTTCCCGTTTTTGTTTCCGGGACAGATGTCCGGGCAATTACCGCAACCCATGCAGTCTAATACATCCACCTGCATACGGAAGGTCATACCGGCAAATTGTTTTCCTGTAGCTTTCAGCATTTCCATGTCAGCCGAAGCTTTTGCCTGTTCGTTTTCATCCAAAACAAAAGGACGAATAGAAGCATGCGGGCATACATAAGCGCATTGGTTGCATTGAATGCAATTTTCAGGAATCCATACAGGAACATTAGCAGCTACGCCCCGTTTTTCGAAAGCAGAGGTTCCCTGATCCCAGGTTCCGTCTTCACGGCCTGTAAAAGCCGATACGGGTAAACGATCTCCTTTTTGAGCGTTAACAGGACGAACCACCTGTGCTATGAATTCAGGTACATTTTCACTTGTACTGTCGTTTTCAGATGGTATACCGGCCCATTCTGCAGGAACTTCAATCTTTTTAATATCACCGCCCCTGTCTACAGCAGCATAGTTCATATTAACAATATCTTCTCCTTTTTTACCGTAAGATTTTACGATAAATTTCTTCATTTGTTCAACAGCCAGATCGTAAGGAATTACACCGGTGATCTTGAAGAATGCAGATTGTAGGATTGTATTCGTACGGTTGCCTAAGCCAATCTCTGCAGCGATATTCGTTGCGTCGATGATGTATAGGTTTATCTGATTCTTCGCCAGGTATTTTTTTACGTTATCGGGAAGGTTTTCTTTAACTTGTTCTTCATTCCAGATTGTATTTAACAAGAAGGTACCGTTTTTCTTCAAACCTTTTGTTACATCGTACAGACGAAGGTATGTCTGTACGTGGCAGGCAACAAAATCGGGAGTATTTACGTAATAAGTCGACCGTATAGGATTATCACCGAAACGTAAATGTGAACAGGTAAATCCGCCTGACTTTTTAGAATCGTATTCAAAATAAGCCTGGCAATATTTATCTGTATTGTCTCCGATGATTTTGATAGAGTTCTTATTGGCTCCGACGGTACCGTCGGCTCCTAAGCCATAGAATTTGGCTTCAAACGGTCCACCTTCGAAAGACAATTCTTCTTTCTGGGGTAAAGATGTGAATGTTACATCATCTACGATACCGATTGTAAATCCGTTTTTAGGTTCCGGTAAAGATAGGTTTTCATATACGGCTGTTATTTGAGCGGGAGTCGTATCTTTGGATGATAAGCCATAGCGGCCACCTACAATAACCGGTAATTCTTTGGCTCCATAGAAACAATCTTTAACATCCAGATAAAGAGGTTCACCTGTTGCTCCCGGTTCCTTTGTGCGGTCTAACACAGCAATGCGTTTGGCTGTTTTAGGCACAGCTGCCAGAAAATGTTTCGCTGAGAAAGGGCGATACAGGTGTACCGATACCAGACCTACTTTTTCACCTTTTCCATTCAGGTAATCAATGGTTTCCTTTATGGCTTCGGTAACAGATCCCATAGCGATTATCACACGGTCTGCATCTTCTGCTCCGTAATAATCGAACAGTCCGTATTTACGGCCTACCAAGGCTGAAAGTTGGTTTACATATTCTTCTACAATATCTACAACTTTATTATAATATACATTTGAAGCCTCGCGTGCCTGGAAATAGATATCCGGATTTTGAGCGGTTCCGCGGGCTACGGGAGCATCCGGATTCAGGGCGCGTTTACGGAAAGCAGCCAGTGCTTCCTGGTCGATCAACGGAGCCAGGTCATCGTTTTCCAAAGCTTCTATCTTTTGAATTTCATGAGAAGTCCGGAAACCGTCAAAGAAATGGACAAAAGGAACACGCGCTTTAATTGCAGATAAATGCGCTACAGCAGCCAGATCCATAACTTCCTGTACCGATCCGGTCGCAAATAAAGCACAGCCAGTCTGGCGTACCGCCATTACATCCTGATGATCGCCAAAAATAGACAATGCGTGTGATGCCAAAGCCCGTGCCGATACATGATAAACTCCGGGAAGTAATTCTCCGGCCACTTTATACATGTTAGGAATCATCAATAATAATCCTTGAGAAGCAGTAAAGGTCGTAGAAAGCGTACCTGCCTGTAGTGCTCCGTGCATAGCGCCGGCAGCGCCGGCTTCCGATTGCATTTCATCGACTCTTACTTTCTCACCGAAAATGTTTTTCCTGCCGGCAGCAGCCCATTCGTCAACGTATTCGGCCATAGTTGAAGATGGAGTAATAGGATAGATTGAAGCAGTTTCACTGAACATATAGGCGATATGTGCAGCGGCTTGATTTCCATCACATGTTAAAAATTTCTTTTGCTTTGCCATAATTTCTAATACTTATATTGAGTTAATTTTTTTCTTTTGAAAAATTCCCGGAAGGAACCATCAAAGTTACATTTTTAATACAGAAAACCAAACAACCAAAGAGGAATAACTTTACGTTCACCCGATTCGATACCGTCAATAACATAATAAGTCTCCGAATTGAATTTTCCCCGGATTTTATTACCAACGCTGAAATTGTATTTTCCCTCCACCAGAAACTGACCGTTTTTCAGGCTTATATTCACTTTATAATCCTTATGTACCTGATTGTAGAAAAAGGTTTCTCTAAGAGCTTGTTGATTTACATTGATCATACGGGTAGCGTATAACAAATTGGGATTTTGCATGTATACCAATGCCGGCTTTTTCGGATAATCGTCTCCCTCTTTATACAAAAGGTTAATCAGTCGCGCATCTTTCAAATATTTAATGTAATTCATAACTGTAGCGCGGGACGTTTCGATGTCGATACTTAACTGACTGATATTGGTAGGGCAAGGTGCTGTCGTAGACAGAATATACAGAAGCCTCCTTAATTTGGGTAAATAGCTTTGTTCTATCTGGTTGATAGACAAAACATCTACTTCCAGCATCATATTCATGGTTTTCAGTAAGTTTTCAGAGAAATTGCGTTTTTCCAGATAGAACGGATAAAAACCATGGTGGTAATAATCGTCGATAAAGGCTAACGGTCTCACCTGAGAAGCTATTTCGTAAGCGATCTCTTCATGATTTTCCAGAATATCTTCCAATGAATAGGAATCAAACTCGCATCCCGTCTGTAATTCAAGAAATTCACGGAAAGAAAATCCTCTCAGATTATAGGAAACGACTTTATTGGCTAGCGGAGATAATTCATCTTTCAGGCGAAGAACGGATGAACCTGTAAATATGATTTTGAGATTTGGAAAGTTATCGTAACAATATGCTAATTCCTGCGCCCAATTCGAATATTTGAATACCTGATCGATCAAAAGAACTTCGCCGCCTTTCATTTGAAATTCATTGGCAAAATCTTTGATCGTTTTTACCGTAAAATAAAAGTTATTCAGGTTAATATACAAACATTTTTTATCGTATGCAGAAAAATGATCTTTTGCATATTGAAGAAGAGTGGATGTTTTACCTACTCCGCGGGATCCTTTAATTCCTATCAGCCGATCGTCCCAATTGATCTCATCCATAAGTTTTCTCCGGATAGGAAGGTCAATATGCTCAACCAGATATTGATGCGTTTTATACAAAGATTCCATAACAATAGTATTGCATAAGTCGACAAAAGTAATAAATATTTCTTTATTGCAAACTCCGGATTGCAATTTTAATTATTTTCTGATTGTTGTACTTGACAAAAAGTAGAATGGAAATACGGTTGCAAACCTTTATGAATGGGAAACAACGAAGAAGAAAAAATTCTTT
>JAJBTS010000400.1 GCA_020860885.1 Bacteroidales bacterium | reverse complement strand
GATATATTATAATATAAGGATACCTGAAGATTAATAGTAAATCCCAGGTATCCTTTCTACTATTTTTAGTTATTTATCTGTATCTTTTCCTTCTTTTTTAGAAGAAAAATCTTGTTCCTTAAAGTAAGTCCACTGTTGATCTTTTTCAGGATTCGTTTCTTTTACTTTTGCGCTTCTTTCTTTACTCAGTTTTTTATCCAGTTCCTGAATGGATTTATCGGTTCTCTGTGTTCCCTGAGGTTGCAAATCCAATAAACCATCTGTTTCACACGATTGTTGTAAGGCATCTTCCGTAATCTGCCATTCTTCGTGTAATTGAGTACTTTTACCTTCTTTCCAGGGTCCATCGTATTTATTTCCTTTCGACATTTCATAATGCCGATTGCTGTAACGTTGATTTCCCTGAAGAATTCCCGGAGGAAAATTAGGTTCAATGGTGCTTAATGCTGCTTCGAATTGTTGATAATGTGTAATCTCCCTTGTCATGAGGAATCCTAATGTTTTTTTCACCCATGGATCATCCGTATATTTAAATAAATATTCGTATACTATTTTTGCCCGGCTTTCAGATGCTATATTGGATCTTAAGTCTACGGTGGGATCGGCATTGGCACTTATGTAAGCTCCCGTCCATGGATTACCGTTGCTATCCGAAAGGATTACACTTCCTGCAGAGATCACACCAAATTGAGGATTCACAGTTGCCTTTTAAATAAAATCCTCTTTAGCTGCTTTGCCATTCATCATTCCGTTTATTTCAGCATTTTCTGCCATATCTTTCAGTTCACCGTTAATACCTGTCAAGAGCATTTGAACGGTAGCCCCTACCATTTCCAAATGTCCAAGCTCTTCGGTAGCAATATCCATCAACATGTCGTAAATTTCAGGATATGCATTTTTACAGGAAAAGGCCTGAACAAAATATTGCAGTGCAGCTGATAACTCTCCGTTAGCTCCGCCAAATTGTTCCAGCATAAGCCTTGCAAAGCGGGGATCCGGTTTTGATACTCTCACATTAAACTGAGTTTCTTTTACATGATAAAACATAATTTAAAGTTTTAATGATTATTCAATTCTGGTTAATAAAATCGCTAAATTTGATAAAAATGGGATGTCTTAATAAATTTCTTAATTACAAAACAATTAGGGATATTTTGAAGTTCTATAGTTCTATCTCATTTATGTTTATTTAATTAATTTTTATTTTATGTTTTAATTAGAAGAACAAGATACTAAAATGTATTGTGCATCTGCTTTTCTTATAACAAGTTTTTTTCCGCTAACTATATAGGCCCGTGAATCGTTCAACGGACTAAAACAACTTGCTTTAATCCGCGTACCTGAATTAAATCCTAAATACAAAAAGTATTCTTTTACATACAGAGGACATTTTTTATTATATCCGATAACAATCCCACTCTGATTCTCCATTAAATCATTTAAATTGCGAGAAATTACAATCCGGTTGAACATCATTTATGGATTTTGGTTTATCAATTCTAAAATAAAAATAACTTGTCACACTCTATAAAACATCCCGAATGTTTGAAAGGTTGAGAAGAATACCCCTTTTAACTTTCTTAGAATTTTTTCAGGATATCCGGCCTCATTAGTTATTAAAATGAGAAGCTGGCATTAACGAATAAAGACCCCCCGATGTTTCTTATTTCCATCCTCATTGGTTTCCAGGTAAGTCAATCGTTGTACCCATTCCAAACGGAAAAATTTCAGGATATTGGAAAAACCTGCATTTATTTCCAGATAAGGAGTTTCTCCCAAGGGTTTTATTTTTTCGTGCAATACAAATAATCCGGGATGAAGATCAGGGTTATTCTTATCCGATAGAGGTCCATAAATTGCTTTTATTCCAAAGTTTGTTTTCATATGATTTTTGAAGAAGAGCTGGAAAGGAGACCAGTTGAATTGCAGGTTCATATGTCCTGCAATAAAACGATCGGTAACAAATTCGGAATAGTTCATCAGGTTGTAATCGTTTTCTTTAAAAATATAACTCTGATTTCCACCTGCTACAAACAAAAACGGAAAAGGTAAACGATTCCATACTTTTCTAGCCGCAACTTCCAAGCTTAATTTTCCAATATTATCCGGAAGTCGGAATGTTTTGTAAACATCTGCATCGGTAATATGATAAGAATAATCCGATCCGAACATACCTTTTATACCTACCGTGTGTTTCAGGTTAACCTCAATCTCTCCTCTCCGTAAATACCTTCTCCGATCGCGTGTCTGAAAAAATACGGATTTTGGCGCATAACTCATAGAAAAGCTGGCTTCTGTAGTTGTAAATCCGTTTACTTTGTGTTCTACACCGTTTTCTCTGATAATATATTCGTGCCCTTTCAAAGGACGATCCTTCAGGTATTTTCCTCCGATTTCAAAAGAAAGATCGTTTTCCAATTCGTGTTCATAAATAATTGCAGCTAATTTTTGCCGGGTCATTTGCCCTGTCGCTACCTGAGAAAAAGAATAGGGAAGATAATCCCTTTTGGTTACAAACAAGTCTTCACCGGGAATATTTAAGTCGTCTATATAAGTCACTCTCAACAGTCGTTCCGGAAATTCCCAGATATCCCTGTCTTTAGGAATAAAAGAATAAAGAATATCCCCTCTGTATTTCCATTTTTCATCTTTAGTTCCGTACGCGGCATATCCTCCAAACAACCATTGTTTATGCAAGTTAGTCGTGGTATTCACTCCCAACCTGAGGCGGACGCCTTCCATATCATTATAACTGAGCATCCGGGTCACTGGTCCTACTTCAAAAATCCCTTTCTCTCCCGCAACAGATAAATGATCGGTCAATAGAAGGCGGGTAATCATTTTTACATTATTATAGGCCCGGGTGTTTTTACTTAATTCCTCTAAATTTCCGACTTGTCTCTCCGATTCTGTCAAAGGATCTCTTCTATCTGTGTAATTGACAGTTCTATTCACGACAAGACTTCCTGCCACTTCATCTCCTATCGATAAAACATAATCCTTTTGCACTGGAAGGAGATATTCCTTTTGTTCAGTGAAATATTGAGTAAATAATATATTCTGAATAAAGTTCATATTATGTGAACTACTCACTGTAAAAACCGCTTTTATCAATCTATAAGGTCGTTTCTCCGATATATATAAATATCCGGTAAAAGCCTGCGTATGGATATTCTTAGGAAAAAAAACAATTTCCTGCACTTTCTCTCCTTCCTCGGTTCGGCGAGAGGATAAAAAATAGCGGTAAAACTTGAATCCTTCTTCTGACAAGGGACTTTTCACAGATAAAAACATGACTTCATTGGTTTTGCGAAACAGATCGATATCTCCAAACAGATCATCCAACAGATGAGCGACATTTCGTTTACCTGCAAAACCATAAATTCCCTGATCCTGAAAAGCGATTTTCCCTTCTTTATCCTGAGTTTCTTCATGCAATCCCAGAGTTAAAGCCAGCTCCCGGTTGTCATTTTTCAGAGGAGCAGCGTATCGAAGCCACGGCAGATAAGATTTGAGGAAATATTTATAAAGAAAGTCATTTGTTTGAGTAGAATGTTGAATCTGTCCTTCGATTAACTCTCTGTTTCCAATCAGATCGATTGCAGTTTTTTTGTAAAATCGTTCTCCGGAAGAATTTGTCTTTGTGTGTCTTATCAATTCCGAAACCAGAGAATCTGCGGGTGTATTGAAAGGATAATAACGCAATCCATTCAAATCCATCACTGAATATTTGATTTCCACAGGAGTTTTTTTAGCCGAAAGCGGTCCGAATGTAAAAAACAAGATCAGCAGAAACAATATAGATTGTTTTATCGTTTTCAATTCAACAAATTTTCTTATTTTCGCAAAAGTAATTAAAATTATTGAACATAATGTATCATGAGTAATTTTGAAGAATTAATCACCAACCGGAGAAGTCTGCGTCATTATACGGAAGATCCACTCTTACCTTCCGAAGTACAACTAATCATGCAAGCGGGCTTAATGGCTCCCTCTTCAAAAAACAGCCGTCCGTGGCAATTTGTTTTAATTGAAGATAAAGAAGCCTTAAAAAAGTTATCTTTATGCAAATCATCAGGGGCAGCCTTTATCGAAGGATGTGCGTTGGCCATTGTCGTATTAAGCGATCCGTTGCAAAGTATTGCGCACATAGAAGATGCCGCTATCGCAGCTACTTATATTCAGTTACAGGCAGAAGACCTGGGTTTGGGAAGTTGTTGGATACAGGTCAAAGGACGTGAAACAGCCGATGGCTACGACTCTGAACAATATGTGAGAGACATGATGGATATCCCTCTTCAGCTGGTGGTTAACTGTATAATAGCTATCGGACATAAGGCGCGGACAGGGAAACCTCATGATCCGGAAAAACTTCAATGGGAAAAACTTCATATTGAAAAATACAAATATGAATCTCCTGAAGAATAAAATTGTTCTGGTCGGCGCCGGGAATGTTGCTACTCAGCTAGGACAAGCCTTTCAGGAAAAAGGGTTCTCCATTGTACAGGTTTACAGCCGTACAACGGAATCGGCTCGGGAACTCGCATCCTTATTAGACGTTCCTTACACAACCGATATTCATCATTTACGGACCGACGCAGATGTTTATATTTTTTCTGTTAAAGATTCTGTTTTGCCGGAATTATTAAAAGAGCTTCCTCCTTTACAAGGACTACTCGTGCATACTGCCGGTAGCCTTCCACTGACAATCTTTGAATCAGGTTCTTCCTTAAGATACGGTGTCTTTTATCCTTTGCAGACTTTTAGTAAAAAGAGGAAGATCTCTTTCAAACCTATTCCTATATTTATTGAGGCTAACCTTCCGGAAGATGAAAAACTCCTGGATGAACTGGCCAGCTCCTTATCAGAGAAAGTAGTACGCATTTCTTCGGAAGAAAGGAAACATCTGCATTTAGCAGCCGTATTTGCCTGTAACTTTGTAAATCATATGTACACGAATGCAGCGGAAATTCTGGAAGACAATAACCTTTCCAAAGATTACCTTTTACCACTAATTGAAGAAACGGCATCCAAAATAAAAGAGATGCATCCGAAAGAGGCACAAACAGGGCCTGCTGTAAGATATGATACGAATGTAATGGACAAGCACCTGGAATTATTGAAAGAAAGACCGGAAAAGTATCACTTGTATCAATTCATAAGTAAAAGCATTTACAACTCATCAAACCAGAAATAATCACGAACTAAATACTTCAAAAATAAAATAAATGTTTTCAGGTGATCCCGGATTTCAAATTCAGGCATACTTGTTTGACTTCTTCGCATTAAGACAAAAACCTTTATTAGTTAAAAATCAATCACTAAAGGAGTTATTGTTTATATGAGAAATCCATAAA
>JAJBTS010000175.1 GCA_020860885.1 Bacteroidales bacterium | reverse complement strand
AATCAGAATTCTTTTATTAGTTGTATTATCAAGTTTCTTTTATCTTACTATTCTCCAGGCTCAAAGTACGTATGAGAAATCCGGAGTAGGAGATAATTGGTTTATTCATTTAGGAGTAGGAGGGCAAATTTATTTTGGAGATAATGATAATAAAGCCGATTTTAAAGATAGAATCAGTGTAATGCCCGCTGTGTCTGTAGGCAAATGGTTAAATCCGACCTGGGGACTACAATTGAAGGCACAGGGAGGTGCTCTTCACGGTTATGAAAATGATGGGAATTTCAGGCAAAGAGATAAATACTATAATATACATCTGAATGCTTTATGGGATTTAACGAATCAGATTGGAGGATATTCATCATCCCGTATTTTTCAGATTAGCCCCTATATAGGATTGGGTTTTGCTCATCGATTCGGGATGGATGAAGACGTATTAGTTCCGGTTTCAGCAGGCGTCCAGTCAAACTATAGGGATTATGCGAATGCACTTTCTGTAAATGGAGGAATTAAGATGGGTTTCAAATTGAGTGAGCGTGTTAGTCTGGATATTGACCTTGGAGCTTCCGTTGTGCCCGATTACTTTGATAGAATCGTACAAGGATCGGAGTATGAAGCTATCTTATCGGCTACAGGAGGAATTACATATAGATTCGGCAAGATAGGTTTTAATTCAATAGAACCTATGGATCCGACGACTATCGGAAAGCTGAATGAAAGAATAAACACATTGAGAGATGCTAATGAAAGGTTGTCATTGCAATTAGCAGAGAGGCCCGAATCCTGTCCGGAATGTCCTCCGGTAGCCCCTGAAATTCCGGTTATGACTGAAATCAGTTATATTCCTAATGTGGTTTTCTTTAAAATGAATAGCTTTAATGTCGATGATGATCAGCAATTAAGTGTTTATAACACCGCAGAATTTGTTAAGGAAAATGGCGCTAAGGTGAAAGTGACCGGTTATGCAGATAAAGATACCGGATCTCAATCTTTTAATTTGAAACTTTCGGAAAAACGGGCAAAAGCCGTTGCGCATGAATTAATATCAAAATATAAAGTCCCTTCTCAGAATGTTATTGTAGAATGGAAAGGCACAGAAGAACAACCCTATAATGTAAATAATTGGAATCGGGTAGTTGTGATGACTCCTCAGAAATAAAATCAGATATCAGATACTGACAATATCTAAAATTAAACTGCTTTTTTTGTCTTTTTTGTATATATGGATTACTTTTGTGGCTCTAAGAAGTAAAAATGTCAAAGGAAAAAAGTGGATATGGTTTTTTGATTAAGTGGTTGATCATTATTGGAGATTTAATCCTGATTAATGGCTTATTCATATTATTATATCACTGGACTGAAACCTATACTATAGATGAATTTAATTCTAAGTGGAATATTGTAATCCTTTTACTTAATTTTAGTTATTTATTTGCTTTATCCGTAGTTCCTGTCCGCATTTATAAACCAGTAATGTTTACTGATAGAGTGGTGCAGCGCTCTATGTCTCTCGTTGCATTCCATGCTGTTATATTTATATGCTGCCTATTTTTCCTGAAATTAGGAAGTAGTACTTTTCCGGTTAAATTTATTGTGTATTTCTATCTTACCTTATTCTTTTTTTTTACTTTTTGGCGGATCTTTACACGCGAAGCTTTGAAAAGGTATCGTAGATATGGAGGCAACTACAAAAAAGTTATTATTATAGGTGCAGGGAAAAATGGCTTGAATCTTTATGCCGAAATGAAAAGAGATTTGGCTTATGGGTATCATATAGATGGTTTTTTTGATGATAATATCTTGCTGAAAAATACCTTGCCTAATTACTTAGGAATGACGTATGAAGTGAATAATTATATTAAAGAAAACACTATAGATGAAATATATTGTACTTTGCCTAATTCACAGGATGAAAAGATAATGAATCTGTTGGATTTGGCAGAAAAAAATATGATTCGTTTTTATCTGGTGCCTGAGTTTTCCCGCTACGTTAAAAAGAAGCTTACTCTGGATAGTATAGAATCACTTCCTATTATGGGTGTAAGGTCTGAGCCTTTGCAGTATACTTACAACCAAATGTTTAAGAGGGCTTTTGATGTCCTATTTTCAATAGTGTTTTTATGTACTTTATTTCCTTTCTTTTTTTTGATTTTCGGAATAATTATTAAAGTATCCTCTTCAGGCCCTATTTTCTTTAAACAAAAGAGAACCGGTATTTATGGCAAGGAATTTGATTGTTACAAATTCAGGTCTATGCGTATAAATGAAGATGCAGATGAGAAACAAGCCATTAAGGGTGATCCCCGAACAACAAAAATAGGAAACTTCCTGCGAAGATCTAATTTAGACGAAATACCTCAATTTTATAATGTGTTGAAAGGAGATATGAGCGTGGTTGGGCCTCGTCCGCACATGCTAAAGCATACGGAACTTTATTCTTCTATTATTGATAAATATATGGTTCGTCATCTGGTTAGACCCGGTATAACAGGTTGGGCGCAGGTCAATGGCTATCGGGGTGAGACTAAGACCATGGAGCAGATGGAAGGAAGAGTTCGTTTGGATGTTTGGTATATTGAAAACTGGTCTTTCCTTTTAGATCTGAAAATTGTTTTTGTAACAGTCTTGAATATGTTTAAAGGAGAGAAAAATGCATATTGATGCTTGAAATTATTCCTGTTAATAATGAAGTCAGATGGAATGAAATTATTTTTTCCATGTCTGAGTATGATTTTTATCATTTAGCTGCTTACCATAAATTAGATATTTCAGGAGAGGCTTTTCTGTTTTATTATCGGTCAGGTAAAAACTCATTTGCTTTTCCTTTCATAAAGAGAAGGATTCGGGGCACTGATTATTACGATGTCACTTCTGTTTATGGATATGCAGGCCCTTTGATTCAGAATAAGTCTGTATTTTCGGAAGATCTTTTTTTGTTTCATTCGGAACTTAAAAGATATTTTGAGGATAATAAAATTGTAACAGCATTCTCTACCTTACATCCTTTATTCCCGGATCAATCTTTACTCCTGAATGGATTCGGAGAAGTTGCGGATTCAAATAGAACCATAGCGATCAACCTGAAGTTGAGTGAAAAGAATCAACGAAAACAGTATGCCCGGTCAACCAAATATCAGATTAATCGACTAAAAAGAGGAGGTCTCACGGTTAAGGTGGCTGAAGAAAGAAAGGAAGTTGACGCCTTCATAAATATCTATATAGATAATATGAAGAGGGTAAAAGCAGCTTCGAAGTATTTTTTTTCTGCAGATTATTTCTATTCTTTTTTAGAGAAAATTGATTCGGAGATTGTGTTGGCTTACTATCAGGGAGAAGTAGTTTCGGGTTCGTTGTGTACATTTTGTGGTTCCATCATGCAGGCGCATCTGAATGCAACGAAATCGGATTTTCTACAGTTAAGCCCGTTGAAACTGGTATTAGATAAAGCCCGGCAAGAGGGTGTGGGAAAAAAAATGCAATGGCTGCATCTTGGAGGAGGTAGAGATGGACAAAATGATTCTCTTTTCGAATTTAAATCCCGTTTTTCTCAGGAACAATTTACTTTCAGGATTTGGAAGTACGTCCATAATAAAGAAATTTATACTCGTATTCTGGAGCAGAAATACAATGGGGTATTGCCGGAAAGTTCCTTTTTTCCTTTATATAGATTATAAGTAATCTATTTATTTTTTATATCTTTGTGTATTAAATGAGTAGAGTAATTGCAATTGATTATGGCAAGAAGAAAACCGGATTAGCAGTGTCTGATCCTCTCAAGTTAATAGCCGGAGGTCTCACCACCCTATTAAGCCATCAGGTTATTCCTTTCCTTCTGAATTATGTAAAAAATAATGATGTTGAATTATTTATTTTGGGAGAACCCCGACAGATGAACTATCAGCCTTCAGAGAATATGGCAAGAGTTGAAAATTTTAAGAATAAATTACATAAAGCTCTTCCCTTTATTGAAATAAAAATGGTAGATGAACGTTTTACATCTGTTATGGCTCAGCAGGCAATGCTTCAGGGAGGATTGAAAAAACATAAAAGGCAAAATAAAGAGCTTGTCGATGAATTGAGTGCAACTATTCTTTTACAAACATATTTAGAATCTATTAGAAAATGATACTTCCTATTTATTTATACGGTCATCCTGTTTTAAGAAAAGTAACAAAAGATATATCTTCCGATTATCCGGATTTGAAAATACTCCTGGATAATATGTTTGAAACTATGTATAATGCAGATGGAGTTGGATTAGCAGCTCCTCAAATTGGTCTTGAAGATAGAATACTGGTGGTTGATTTAAGTCCCTACGAAGAGTACGACCCATCTTGTGCCGGATTTAAGAAGGCATTTATAAATGCTCATATTATAGAACGGGGTGAAGAAGAAGAAATAATGGAAGAAGGATGCTTGTCGATACCTCATATTCATGAAAAAGTACCTCGTTCGAACCGTATACGGATTCAATATCTGGATGAAAATCTGCAACCTCATGATGAAGTTTATGAAGGATACAAAGCCAGAGTAATACAACATGAATACGATCATTTGGAAGGCATCATGTTTGTAGATCATATTAGTGGTATAAGAAAACAGTTAATTCGTGCAAAGCTAAACAAAATTATGTCGGGAAATGTTAATTGTTCATACAAGATTAAACGTCATGTAAAAAAGTAAGAGAATAAATTATAAGCCTTGTGAAATTTAATGAAAAGAATTAAATTAATTGTATTTATTTTTTTGTTGGCGCCGGTAATACTATCTTCCTGTCTGACAACTAAGCAGACAAATTTGCTGCAGGAGCCCGGTGGGGGGATTCCGTCTTATCCTTCAGTAGCAGAAATAGGAGAATATCGAATTAACGCAGGAGATGAATTAATTGTACGTATAACTGTTCCGCAAGATGATGCTAATACAGGTGCTTTATTTAGTTTATTTACTAATACAGGAGGAAGTGGAGCGGAAGAAAGTCGCTTACGAACTTTGACCGTCTCTCAGGAAGGAAATATTTATTTCCCTTATCTGGGTGATATTCATGTATTAGGGAAAACCACTCTGGATATTCAAACTTTGTTAGAATCCAGAATTAATAAAGATTTACTTACAATGGATGGATGTATCGTACATGTGAGTTTATCCAACCGGTATTTTAGTGTAGTAGGAGAATCCAACGCAGGGCGTTATTTCATCCCTAAAGAACAGTTGACAATTTTTCAGGCACTTTCCCAAAGTAAAGATATAAAGCCTTACGGAGATCGCTCGAAAGTGAAAATTATACGGCAGACAGAAGAAGGAACAATAATAAAAACATTTGATTTAAGAAGCTCAGATATAGTGAATTCTGAATTTTACTATATTCAACCTAATGATGTAATATAT
>JAJBTS010000153.1:4459-5389 GCA_020860885.1 Bacteroidales bacterium | reverse complement strand
TACCCTGGAGGAAACCGGAAGTATTCATTTCGATTATAAAACCAAATCATCCGGCATCCAATATGTTAGTGGTATCGAAACGAAAAATCAGCAAATCTTAAATAAGATACAGGTCAAAGGAATGAATAATATACTTCTGGATACTTATGAATTGTCGTATGATAGTCTTCGTTCCAATTATTTCCTGAAAGAAGTTAAAAGAAAGAATAGTACAGGCGAATTTATTCATCCTCTCCGATTTCAGTGGACGGATGAAGAATACTTAATTAGTACAGAAAAGATACCTATTAATTATACCTCTCTGGAGTCTTATAAGGAATGGAGGATTCAAAAAAATTATTCTCTTGAAAGAAAAGAGAAATTATATGGTGATTTAAATGGCGATGGTATAATGGATTTAGTAATGAAATTGACATACAGCAATGGTAAAGACGAAAAATGTTTTTGGGCTGCCTTTGTAAAATATGAATATACCAGTACCTATAAACCTATTTATGAACAAGAATGGAATAAAGATCAGGAAGTTCATTTTTTACTTTTTGATCATGACCGGGATGGAAAAGATGAGTTGTATATTTTGAGATATTTACAACATAAAGTCAATGGTATTGTATATTACAGCATGGCTAGTATAGATAAATACTTTTATACAGGTTCGGCTATGGAGGAAGATTCTGGTTTTCTAGGAACAACTTTCGTTGAACTTCATACTTATAATAATCGTGCACAGTCCTATTTGCTAGTAGGAGACTTTAAAGGAAATGCAAAAAATGAATTTTTATTGGTAGCAAATAAAAATAGTGTTTATTCATTTGATACCAATACTTATGGTATTCTTAATATTGGAGGAAACGACAATTCACGAATTTACTTATCTGATATTAATGGAAACGGAAAGACGGAGATCATGTATATCCACGATAATCAGAC
>JAJBTS010000153.1:0-4449 GCA_020860885.1 Bacteroidales bacterium | reverse complement strand
TTATTTGTACAAGTAATTCCTTCAATTATGACGCAGATATTTATCCGGCAGATTTTAACGTAGATGGAACTACCGATTTTCTGGTAAGGGACAAAACCGTAAATAAAGTATGGTTATCTACCGGAGATACGCTGGTCGAATCATCCTGGGAAACTATTACAGACCGGAACTCGGGGATAATCTATCCTCTTCCCTGGGGAGGGAGCGGCTCTGCTAAATTAAAACCCGAAAAAATATTGATGGATATCAATCAGGATGGGCGGATAGATGTTATATCCAGTTGTAATTTTATTGATTATAGCCAGGAACAGGTGTTGCGAACAAATGTAAAAATGTATATAAATAACGGCAATGGCTTTGATGAAGTCTTTAATAATAATTATTCTTGCGATACTATTTTTAGTGTAATTCAACCCGGGAAATTTATAGGATTATCTGATAAGGCTGTTCTTGCTAATAAACATATAAATTTACCCGATGTACCTATCTTTAGAATAAGTCCAGGTGTGAAATTTAATAAAATAGTAAGTATTACGGATGCTTTAGGTGAAAAAAAGACGATTGTATATGGGCCAGTAAAAACACCTGTTAAGCAGAATGCAAATATTAAATTGAGAGACGGCAAATATGAAGTCACTTCAGGCTTATTATCGGGTATTGAAGTTGTTACCACTATAAGAGGAACCCTTCAAAATGAAGCATATTTGTTTGAAGATCCGCAATTTCACTGGGAAGGACGTGGTTTCTTAGGTTTTGCATCTACTAGAGTGACCGATTGGATAAATAGAGAATATAAAAAATCGAAAAGTAATCGTGATAATACTTTCCATTTTCTATATCCTTATAAAAATAGTGTGGAAGAAATGACCAATAGAATAATTCATGAAACTACTAATTATTACAGGGTAATTCAGGGCAAGAACAAAAGATTTGAGCTCTGTCTTGACTCCGTATCCGCGAGAGATGTCTTGAAAAATATGTCTGTGAAAACGACTTATTCCAAATACGATACGGATAGAAACCCGTTGTCTGTAAAAATCGATTATGGGGACGGAATTTCAATTACGGAAACCTATGAATATGTTAGTAAGGCTTCGCGTTTCAAGAATAAATTGGTTTCTCATACTATTCTTCAGGAAGCAAAAAATGAAAAGAGTATTACTCGCACGAAAAAATATTCTTACGATGAGAAAGGAAATCTTATTGAAGAAATTGCCGATTCACAAGACAATTCTTCAGATATTAAGGAAAACAAAAGAGTGTGGAAGTACTATAAACGATACGATGAGTATGGAAATCCAGGATCGATCATAACGGATGCATCTGGAATTCAACATACAAAAACATTCACCTATACTTCATATGGTCGTTTTATCCAACAAGAAACGGATAGTCGTATTCCCGGAGAAATCTCTTATACGTATGATAATGCGAGAGGTTTGCTTAAAAGTAAAAAAGACAGGTATGGAACAACCTCCTACGAGTATGATAATTTCGGAACTTTGAAATTAACCACTTACCCGGATGGAATTAAAACAGCTAGTGTATTGCGGTGGGCAGGGAATGAACCACGGCCTTCAGGTGCTGTATTTTTTAATCATGCAGAAACTTCCGGTAAAGGACCGATGAGAATTTGGTACGATAAACTGGGACGGGAATTGCAAACCGAGTCTTATGGCCTTAATAGTAAAAAAGTGTTGGTTGATACAAAATATAATTCTCAAGGACGAATACAATATGTTTCGGAGCCTTATTTTCAGGGTTCCTCTACAACTCAGGGGGCAACTTATGTTTATGATATTTATGGACGTGTTTCGAAACTAACTACTGCGATGGGTACCACAAATTATTCTTATTCAGGCCGTACTACGGAAATAACTACGCCGACAGGGAAGAAAAAAACAACGGTGAATGCTGCCGGATGGGTAACGGAAGAAAAAACGAATGATAAAACAGTAACCTTTACTCATTATGCTAATGGAGCTGTTAAAACGGCAACTCCCCAAGGCGGTAATTCCGTTGCTATGAAATACGATATTCAGGGTAATCGAACTGAACTGAATGATCCCGATGCGGGAACTGTTTTTAGTAAATACAACGCTTGGGGGCAATTAATTGAAGAAAAACAATCAGTGCATAATTCTTCCTCTTCTGTAATTACATCCCATTTTTACCTTGATAATGGATTGTTGGACTACAAAGATCAGAACGGCATAAAAACCAGATATGAATATGATTCCAATAACAGAGTCAAAAAGATATCTATGGATCAGATTTCCCAGGAGTTTGCATACGACTCTTTCGACCGGATTGTTTCCGTTAAGGATAATCTGGGTTCCGGTAAAGTTTTTACAAAAACAATGGAGTATGATCAGTTAGGAAGAATTGAAAAGGAAATTTATCCGAGTAATTATTGGATTTCAAAACGTTATGATAAGTATAGTTTGTTGACAGAAATAACCGACCAGAAAGGACAGAAAATATGGAAGGCTATTGAAGCAAATGCGAAAGGACAACTGACAAAAACACAGGCGGGAAATAAGGAAACAGTTTATACTTATAATGAAAAAGACTTTCCTATAGGTATAAAAACGCCCGGTATTGTGGATATGACTTATACCTTCGATGGAAAATGGAACAATCTGAATTCCCGCAAAGATAATCTGACGGGTTTTGAAGAAGTATTTACTTATGATGATTTGGATCGCCTGCAAACCTGGAGTGTTATGGGGCCCAATGGAGTACAAGCCAAATGGGAGCAGAAATACGAAGCCGATAAAACAACTATCACTTCCAAAACAGCTTATGGAAAAGATTTCAAATATGGAATAGGAAATATTAAACCTCATGCATTGACATCGGTAGTGCCTGAAACTGGAACTAATTTTTCCGCGGATCAAACGATCACTTATACAGACTTCAAAAAGATGAAAACAATTAAAAGTGGCGCCTATGATCTTGCTGTCACTTACAGTGTGGATCAGGAAAGAATTAAAACAGTGCTTACTAAAGATAAGAAGAATTTTACCCGTTACTATTTAGGAAATTATGAAGAGGAAATAAACAGTAGCGGAAATGTGCGGAAAATCCATTATATTAATGGAGGAAACGGCTTGGCTGCTGCGTATATCGCTAATCAGAATGGAAAAGATAGTTTGTATTATATCCATATGGATTATCAGGGATCTCTAATTGCATTGTCTTTGCCAGAAGGAACAGTTAAAGAGAAATATGCTTACGATCCCTGGGGTAAGCGTCGTAATCCTGCAAACTGGTCACAGATTGATAAGCGTACTGGGTTCATTGTCAACCGGGGATATACCATGCATGAACATCTCCCTGAATTCAATCTTATTAATATGAATGGACGGGTTTACGATCCGGGAGCTGGTTTATTTTTCAGTCCTGATCCTTTTATTCAGGCACCTGATAACTGGTTGAACTACAATCGGTATAGTTATTGTATGAATAACCCTTTGAAGTATGCGGATCCTAGTGGGGAGTTCTTGATTTCTGCTATCGGATTGGGAATTTTTATGAATATAGTAACCCAGGACATAAGCAATTTTAAAGATTTTCTTTTCGCTGCAGGTATCGGAGCCCTATCGGGAGCAGCCGGTTATTGGGGCGGAAGTACCGTTGCAGGAGCCATTTTTCAGGGCGGTTTTGTAGGAGGTGCTTCCATAGGAATTGCTAGTGGAACAGTGGGAAGTTTTGTTTCCGGAGCAGGAAATTCGTGGATGAATGGAGCTAATTTTGCTCAAGGATTAGGAGCCGGATTAATCTCCGGAGCTAAATCCGGAGTAACCGGAGCTGTAACGGCTGGAATTACACGTGGTTTGAGTGATATGATTAATGGGTATGATTTTTGGGATGGAACTCAAATTAATGAATTATCTACAGGGGAATTTGGTGTATATGAAAGAGCTGGAAAGGCTTATAATGAAAGTTGGCTTGCAGAATATAAAGATGAGAATTTATTGAATAGGATATATGAGGTGTACGGTGTGACTCCGCGTAATATGAAAATTGAGGCTTTAACAACAAAGACGACGAAAGGTTATGGATTAACAACAGAAGGAAAGTATATCAAACCGAATGGAGCCATATCGAAAGGATTTACGTTACATTCCTCAACTGGTAAGGTTTCAGTACATATTTCACCTTTCTATGCGGAAGGAGATATAGTTCATTTCCGAGCGGTTACCGGGCATGAATTAATACACGCTTACCATTATATTAAATTTCACGGAAATAACTTTATCCGGGAACATTCGGAAAGCGTAGCATATAGATATACTTATAACGTATATAACAAAGCAGGATATTATTCAGATGCCTTGGATACAATGAATAGTGCAGTGAAAAATGGATTCTGGGAAGTTTACAGGAGTGAATATATGTCTATGCCTCATCGTACTAATTTCTTTAAGAAATGAAAAATATAGG
>JAJBTS010000266.1 GCA_020860885.1 Bacteroidales bacterium | reverse complement strand
ATCCTATGCTTTAAGCGAGTGCAAAGGTAAAGAATTAATTTTATTAAACAAATAAAATTAGAAAAAACTTGGATGGAACCTTCTAAAATGATAGTTTTGTATGTATGAAAACGAAGAATTCCTGTTTATTTGTGGTTTGCTTTTTGAGCCTGTTTATTAATAACTCTCTTTTTGCTCAGGCAACATCGCAGGCATTGGAGAAGTTCCTGAAAAGAGAAGGTTTGCAGCATGCTGCTATCAGTTTTGAAATGAAGAATATTTCGTCAGGTGAAATAATATCTTCTTTCAATGAAAATGTGTCTTTGACTCCTGCTTCTGTTAATAAAATAGTAACTACTGCAACAGCTTTGGAAAAGTGGGGTGACAACTACAAAATTCAGACACTTATTTATCATGACGGGTTTATCCAGGATTCGCTTTTAATAGGAAATCTCTTTGTTGAAGGAGGAGGAGATCCCACATTAGGCTCGGAATTTATTGATAAAGACAAAAATGCTTTTTTAAGGGAATGTCTAAAATCTATAAGAGAGAAAGGTATAAATAGAATAGAGGGAAATTTAATTGTTCTGGATCATTTATTTGGCTATGACGGTGTATCTTACAAGTGGTTGTGGGAAGATATGGGGAATTATTACGCTCCCGTTGTAGTTGGTGCGAGTATATTCGATAATATGTATCGAGTTTCTTTACGTTCTTTCAGACCGGGAGAATCAACGCAGATTTTATCCGTAACTCCTTCTATGGAGAATCTGATCTTTCACAATGAAATCCTGTCTGGACATACGAATGTGGATTTGTCAGCTATTTCGGGGATGCCTTTTTCGAAGGAGAGACGATTGTATGGTTTTATTCCTCCCAATCGTACTTCTTTTGTAGTGAAAGGAGATATTCCGGATCCCGGATTATATTTGGCTACTTATCTGAAATCTTATTTGGAAAGTAATAATATAAGCGTAACAGGAAAAGCGACTACTTATCGTTTGGATCCTGTTGAGGCTAAACAGAAAAATCTTATTTCAGCTATTTTTTCTCCTGATATGGCATTTATTACACGGGTAGTGAATGTTAGAAGTAATAATCATTACGCAGAACATATCTATAAATTATTAACGTTGCGGGACAGTATAAATATAAAAGAATTCTGGAAGGAGAGAGGTTTGGATTCTTCTGCTCTTTTTCTTTACGATGGAAGTGGCTTATCTCCGCAAAATGCTGTTTCTGCGGCTTTTATTAATTCTATTCTGGAATATATGTACAATCGATATGGCTCGGCAGGAGCTTTTTACCGCTCTTTTCCTGTAGCGGGTAAAGAAGGAACGGTCGTTTCTTTTCTCAAGGGTTCAATCCTGGAGGGAAAAGTCTGGGTTAAGTCAGGTAGTCTAACAAATGTATGTTCTTATTCCGGCTATATAGAACATGGAAATCAGAAATATGTTTTTTCAATCTTAGTGAATAATTTCAATGGAAGTCGCTCTCAGTTGAGAAAGAATATTGGAGATTTACTGGTTGCCCTGCTTTGAAACCCGTAATCCGACATCGGATATTCCTTTTAGAGGATTTTCGCGCATTCCCTGGCGAATGGTATAAGTATAGTTCCCTGTATCTTTATATTGAACATTCAAACCATACGGAAAAGTATAAGTGTATAAGCTAATCCCTTTTCCGTACCACTTGCCGTATATATCCGCTAAATCAGCATTCAGGGTGTCGGAACGAATTTCTCCGGAAGGCGTTTGGTAATCAATAAATAACCAGATATTTCTGAAAGAATAATCGTTGTTATTTCTTAACTCAAGAAATACATCATAAAGCGCTTCTGTGTCTTTGATGTAAACTTCGAATTCCAGAATATCGTTCTTATCCCATTCTGCCTGAGATATAGAGCGATATTCTGAAAATATTTCTTTTTCCGAACAAGAAGCAAGAATAACTAAAAATAGCAAAATTGTCCTTCTAAAACCGGAAAATAAGAATATAGAACGATTAGTTTTGTCCATTCTCCTCACTGTTTTTCTTTTTTTAATGTTTTGGAAGGACGGTTTGGTTTCTTACCTTCATTCTTTTTATTGCTATTTTCAATATTTTTCGGACCCTTTACTTCTTTACTGTTATTGAGTGGGTTGCTCCCTTTGTTTTTTCTGGGTGTTCCCTTTTTCCTTTTCTTTAATGAATCGAAACGGCTTACACTTTCTTCCAGAATATCCTGATATTCTTTTTTAGGCTTTTCATCGTGGCTTTCTTCTGTAAGAGATCTGGGTTTTTCTCCCTTTTTATTTAGAGTCAGGATGGTAAAAGCTCTTTCCGGGGAGATGGTAACCAGGTTGGCTGCAAAGTTTTTATCGGTTGAGTATTGAATCTGATTTTTAAACACATCTGTCTTAAAGTGGTAATAAGTGGCATCTTTGGTTTCCAAAGGAATTTCCCGGGAAGGGAATTTCTTTTGGGCTTCCACATAACCATCCACTTCATAATTCAGACAACATTTCAGTTTGGCGCATTGTCCGGCCAGCTTCTGAGGATTCATAGAGATATCCTGAATTCGGGCAGCTCCTGTAGAAACAGATACAAAATTACACATCCACCCTGAACAACAAAGTTCTCTGCCGCAAGGTCCGATTCCTCCGATGCGTCCGGCTTCCTGACGGGCCCCGATTTGTTTCATCTCTATCCGTACACGGAAAGCTTCGGCCAAATCCTTGATGAGTTGACGGAAATCGACCCGTTCGTCCGCAATGTAGTAGAAAATAGCTTTATTGCCGTCCCCCTGATATTCCACATCGCCGATCTTCATTTGCAAGCCAAGACCTTCCGCTATTTTACGGGACTTAATCATTGTTTCGTGCTCTTTCGCTTTTGCTTCTTCGTACTTCTCAAGGTCGGCGGGTTTCGCTTTACGATATACTCTTTTTATTTCTGCTTCCGGACGAATGCGTTGCTTCTTCATTTGTAACAAAACCAATTGTCCGGTCATTGTAACTGTTCCGATGTCATGCCCGGGACTGGCTTCCACAGCAACAATATCACCTTTTTCTAAGGGAAGTTTGTTGTTGTTCAGGTAGTATCCTTTACGTGTATTCTTAAATTGAACTTCTATAAAATCGGTTGCTTTCAGTGATTCGGGTATGTCACACAACCAGTCGTATGTATTTAGTTTACAGCATTGTTTTTTGCAATAGCCTTTAGAATTCATTCGGTTTTCACCATTATATAATCTGTATTCCATAAGATCAATGTGCTAATATGTTAAAGTATCTGTGCGTATCATGACTAATGCCAGACTTTACCGTTCGTAAAACGATAGGCACACCTTACAAAGGTACTATTTTTTAAGTAAAACTGCTATTTTCATGGATAGGTCGAAAAAAATCATCCTGGGATTGACGTTAGCTTCTATATGTTTTTCAGCCAACGCCAATTCTTCCATAAACTCAATAATATTTTCTTCATGAACGTAAGGGTGGAAATTTACGGCAAATTCACTTTCTTTACGATTCATATAATTTATTTCGGGAATTTCCAGCCGGAGTAAAAAGTTTTCCCGTATCATTTGCTGGGCATACGAAAGAAAATCTTTTTGCCTGTCCCTGCCCATAGATGCGAATTCGTCTGCCTTAACTTTCATATTCATGATATCTCTTTTCCAGGAATTCCGCATAATGGTGATGAACAGGTCCAGATAAGCTTCTTTTTCACCCGTCGATTCAATGATCTGGATAGCATTTTCAAAACTTCCGTTAGCCAGGCGGATAATAAGGGGAATGTCTTCCGGAGCCAGATCGTATTTTTCTGAGAGGGCTGTAGAAAGATCCTCATTCCGAATAGGAGGAACAATTAAGCTTTGTGTCCTGGAACGGATGGTTGTAATAATTCTTTCCGGCTCTTCCGATACCAAAAGGAAAACTGTCTTTTCAGGAGGCTCTTCCAACAATTTTAGTAATTTATTAGATGCTGTTTCATGCATCTTTTCAGGAAGCCAGAGGATCATTACTTTATAATCCGATTCGTAAGCTTTGAGATTCAGCTTACGCATGATTTCGTTACTTTCCCGGGCATAAATCAAGCCTTGTGCGTTGGAAGCGGAGATGTATTTTAACCAGGTCGACAGATTGCTATAAGGTCTTTCCTGCAGGAATTTTCTCCATTCCGGAAGAAAATCATCGCACACAGCGTCTTTATTTCCCTTCTTATTGATTATGGGAAATACAAAATGCAAATCAGGATGAGATAGCTTATTAAATTTCTGACAACTGGGGCAGGTCCCACAAGCATCTTTTTCCTGCCGGTTCTGACAATGGAGATATCGCGCATAAGCCAAAGCCAGAGGCAGCGTTCCTGTTCCTTCTTTTCCGGTAAATAAACGGGCATGAGGTATAAAGCCCTCGTTAACCGACTCAATGAGTCTGTTTTTAATATCTTCCTGTCCTATGATTTGTTGAAATAACATTTCAATAAATTGCTTGAGCTATTTGCCGGACACTATCTGTCGCCATCAAAGTATAGAAATGTATGCTGGGAACTCCTTTGCTTATTAATTCTTTGCATTGAGCAATACACCATTCTATTCCTATTTGTTTGGCTTCTTCATCGGATTTGCACTTTCGAAGTTCTTTAGCCAAAGGCTCGGGTAAGTCTGAACGGAATACTTTGGGTAATACGGTTAGCTGATTGATGAAAACAACGGGTTTAATTCCCGGAATAATAGGAATATTTATTCCTTCCTTTCTGCATCGCTCCACAAAATCAAAATATTTTTGATTATCAAAAAACATTTGCGTAACCGCATACTCGGCACCCATCGCTACTTTTTGTTTGAAATAAGCAATGTCAGAATCCATATTCGGAGCTTCCTCGTGCTTTTCAGGATAACAGGCCACACCATAACTAAAAGGAATTTCCGGTTTTTCGAATTTATTACCGTCTATATCTATTCCGGAATTGTAATTGTTCACTTGTTCAATTAATTCGGTCGTGTGATCGTAGCTTTTGCCTTCAGGAATCTGATTGCGTTCCAGCTTATTCGCGTCTCCTCTTAACAGTAGAAGGTCCGACACTCCTAAATATTGAAGATCGATCAATGCGTATTCCGTTTCTTCCTTAGTAAATCCCTTGCAAATGATATGAGGGACTGCCGGAATATTATAAGTATTCTGGATTGCTGCGGCTATGGCAACTGTGCCCGGACGTTTGCGGACATTGATCTTTTTTAATGACCCGTCTTCATTTTCTTTGTAAATATTTTCACTGTGATGGGTAGTAATATTTATATATTTAGGGTCAAATTCCTTCAGTTTATCGATGATGCTGCATACCTTAGAAAAATTATTACCTTTTAAAGGAGGAAGTATCTCAAACGAAAATGCAGTTTTTTTATTATTATTCAATAGATCTATAAGACTCATGG
>JAJBTS010000252.1 GCA_020860885.1 Bacteroidales bacterium | reverse complement strand
GAATTATACTTAAAATAACAACTTAAAAATTAAGAAATGTCAGTTTATTTAATTTTATTTATAGGAATAGCACTAGCGAGTTGGTTGGTTTCCAGTAACCTGCAAAGGAAAGAGAAAAAATATTCTCAGATTCCATTGGGAAATGGAATGACTGGAAAAGATATCGCTGAAAAAATGTTACACGATAATGGCATCTATGATGTTAAAGTAACAGTTACAGGAGGGTTTCTATCGGACAATTACAATCCTTCCAACAAAACAATCAGTTTAAGTCAGGGAATCTATTCGGGAGATAATGTATTTGCAGCAGCCGTTGCAGCTCATGAAATAGGGCATGCGATACAACATGCAACTGCGTACGCTCCTTTAAAGATGCGTTCCGCATTGGTACCTATTGTAAGTTTTTCTTCCCAATGGGTAACCTGGGTAATTTTAGCAGGGATACTTTTGCTGGGAAGCGGATCTACTGTAGGACCTACTATCCTATTGATAGGAATTGCATTATTTGCCATGACAACTTTATTTAGTTTTATCACTTTGCCGGTAGAAATCAATGCAAGCACCCGTGCTTTAGCATGGCTCAACCGCGCAGGTATAACAACTTCAAGAAACCATGCAGCAGCAGAAGGTGCACTTAAGGCAGCAGCATATACGTATGTTGTAGCGGCTCTAAGCTCGCTTGCAACATTGATATATTATATTATGATCTTCTTAGGAAGAAGAGATTAATACTATTCTAAGTTGAAAGTTGAATATTAAAATTAAAGTTAAGAGTTAAAAGTGGATTTATGAAACTATAAGTCGCTTTTAGCTCTTTCCTTTTAGTTATCTTTAGTTTATATAAAGTGGGAAAAGAAGACATTGTAGAATTAAGAATACTGGGAATCACTTTCAGTCAGATTCAGGCAGGTGCTTATGCACTGTTACTGGAAGAGAAAAACGGACAAAGAAGAGTACCTATTATTATCGGAACTCCGGAAGCTCAATCCATCGCCATTTATCTTGAGAACCTGAATCCTCCGCGCCCATTGACACATGATTTGTTTTTTTCATTTGTTCAGGCTATGAATGCAGAGCTTAAAAATGTAAATATATACAGATACGAAGATGGAATCTTTTATTCCGAATTGATTTTTACAGATGGAGAAAAAACCATCCGCCTGGATTCACGGACGTCGGATGCTATTGCTTTAGCTATTCGGGCCGATGCCCGGATATTTACCACCGAAGAAATTATGAAAGAAGTTAGCATCATTATGGAAGAAGAAGATATTCTGGAAGATCTGGATCAACCCGATAAGAAAAACATATTTTCTTTCGAATCCATGACAATGGAAGAACTTCAGGATGCTTTAGATGAAGCTGTCTCGAGTGAAGATTACGAAAGAGCTTCATTTATCAGAGATTTAATGAATAAAAAAAAATAATATAGGGGGAGGCTTTCTAAAAGAATCTTAGTGAACCTCCCGCTTATAAGTTTACTGGCAAATTTTTTGTCTTACCGAAAAAAGAAACTCTTTCATTGCCTTAGAATCTTTGGATTCAATTATCTTTAATAAGCCAGCCAATTCCTGACGTATTTGTCCTAACTGTCCTGGAGTATGCGGATTAAATAAAATCTCAGTCAATAAATAATCATCTTCCGACATCAAACCACGGGCAATATCCATATGTTTTTTAAAAGTGGTTCCGGGTGCTTCCTGAGGTTTCATAATTGCAGCGAAAACCAATGTCGAAGCAAAAGGAATAGATAGAGAGTAAGCCATAGTCTCATCGTGCTCCTCAAAAGTATATTCGAAAATATTTAGCTTTAGAGTATTGTATAAATCACGAAAAAATATCTTACCCATATGATCTGATTCTGAAATGATAATCGCATTTTCAGAAGACAGATTGTTCATATTCGCAAACGTAGGACCAAACATAGGGTGAGAAGAAACGAAAGGACGGCCCGTCTTTTTATAATAGTCGTACAAACCCGTCTTTACCGAAGCGATATCTGAAATTATACAAAACTCCGGCACATAGGGTAATGTTTGTTCAAAAGCATCTATAGTATACTGAACAGTCGCTGCATTGATTAATATTTCCGGTTTAAAATCCTGAATCTCCTGAGGATCGCTCATCCGTATGCAATTGTATGTAAACCGGAGTTTTTCCGGATTGTAGTCAAAAATGGCTACTTCATGTTCAAAACTCAGCACATCGGCAAAGAAAGAACCCATCTTTCCCGCTCCTAAAATCTGTATTCTCATTGATTTAATACGTTAATTTGTTGTCTGATCGATTCTTCGTGTACGGCTTCCAAAACACTTTTCATGAAAGCGGCTCCCAAACCTAACTCTTTAGCCTGAGCGATACGTTTCTCCAAAATTTCATCGTAGCGCATCGTTTGCAAAACCGGCATATTGTGTTCTTTTTTATATTGACCTATTTCCTGAGATACACGCATCCTCTTGGCCAGAATAGCCAGTAATTCATCATCTAATAAGTCAATCTGCTGACGCAATTCCGTCAGGTTTTCGGTAGTCTGTTTGGTATCCCTTATAACCAGCAGATTCATAATATAAGAAAGAACATCAGGAGTAATCTGTTGATCTTTATCACTCAAAGCATTGTCAGGAGAACAATGAGATTCAATGATTAATCCGTCGTAATTAAGGTCCATAGCTTGTTGTGAAAGGGGTGCAATCAATTCGCGCTTACCACCAATATGGCTGGGATCCACTATGATAGGCAAATCAGGAATGCGTCTCTTCAATTCAATAGGAATATGCCATTGAGGCAAATTTCTATAAATTTTCTTATCGTAAGAACTGAACCCACGATGAATAGCGCCTATTTTTTTAATTCCAGCATTGTATATTCTTTCGATAGCACCAATCCATAATTCCAGATCAGGATTAACCGGGTTTTTTATTAAAACAGGACCTGAAAAACCCGTTTCGGCTAAAGCGTCTGCAATTTCCTGTACAGCAAAAGGATTTACGGAAGTACGGGCCCCTATCCAAAGTACATCAATACCATGTTCAACAGCTTCAATAACATGGTTACGTGTAGCCACCTCTGTAGCAACATACATACCTGTTTCTTTCTTTACTTTTTGTAACCAGGAAAGTCCGGGAACGCCGATTCCTTCAAAGCCGCCCGGTTTGGTACGGGGTTTCCATATTCCTGCGCGAAATATTTTTATATCGTTACGAACCAGATCTTTAGCAGTGTTCATTACTTGTTCTTCACTCTCCGCACTACAAGGGCCGGCAATTAATAACGGACGCTGCTCGTCCATACCCGGTAAAAAAATTGATTCTAATGTCATGATTGTATTTTTATTAGTTGTTTATAATCGCTTTAATTCTGTTTAATGATTCATTCAGCTTATTTTCATCGCAGCATAACGATATACGGATATAACGATTTCCGTTGCTCCCGAAAATAAATCCGGGGGTAAGGAAAACATTTGCATCGTAAAGAATTTTGTCCGCCAGCTCTTCACTTCCTTTACATTCGTTGGGAATCTTTCCCCAAAGAAACATTCCGGATTGTTTCGGATCAAACGTACAATTCAGCACTCCCATGATCTTTTCTGCCAGATCTCTCCTTTTCCTATATATTTTATTCATTCCGTCGTACCATTCTTTAGGAGCCTGCAAAGCTTTAACCGCAGCTTTCATCATAGGTTTGAACTGTCCGCTGTCGATATTACTTTTAACTTTTAATATCCATTCCACAAATTGGGGATTAGAAGCCAGCATCGCCATTCTCCAACCCGGCATATTATGAGATTTACTGAGCGAATTCATCTCTATACAAATATCTTTAGCTCCTTCCACTTCCAAAATACTCATGGGCGAGTCATTAAGGATAAAGCTATAAGGGTTGTCGTTACAAATAACAATTCCATGCTTTTTACCGAAAGCTACCAGTTTTTCAAAAAGTTCCGGAGTTGCGGGAGCACCCGTCGGCATATGAGGATAATTTACCCACATCAGTTTCACGTTGGATAAATCGGTCTTTTCCAAGGCATCGAAATCCGGTTGCCATGCATTTTCTTCTTTCAGATCGTAAGGAATCAGCTCCGCTCCCACCAGGTTACTCACTGAACTGTAAGTAGGGTATCCCGGATTAGGAATGAGTACGCCATCCCCCGGATTAAGAAAAGCCAGTGAAATATGCAGTATACCTTCTTTAGATCCGATAAGAGGTTGTATTTCCGTTTTAGGATTCAGTTCGACATGATACCATTTTTTGTACCAGTCTGCAAAAGCCTGTCTTAATTCAGGAATTCCAACGTACGGCTGGTAACCATGAGCAGTAGGATCCTGAGCCGTTTTACACAATTCGGTGATTGTCTCTTCCGAAGGAGGAAGGTCTGGGCTACCCACTCCCAGATTGATTACGTTCTTACCGGCGGCATTCATTTCTGCCACCTCTTTCAGTTTTTTTGAGAAATAATATTCACTTACCGAATTTAAGCGTTGAGCAGGTATAATTGTTTTCATCATCTGTCTCTGTTAAATATTCGCAATATTATTTTCCTGATATTCTCCCAGAATCTTGAAATCTTTAGTGAGTGGCCGGACAGCCTCCAGACCTTGTTTGTATTTGAGTAAATTATTGAATGTCAGGTCTACATAAAAAAGATATTCCCATTCACGACCCAGAATAGGCAAGGATTGGATTTTTGTCAGGTTAACATCGTAAAAAGATAAGATCGTTAAAACTTTAGATAGACTTCCTTCCGTATGAGGAAGAGTAAAAACAATAGAAGTTTTATTTGTAGAAGCTTCTTCAACCATTTCTTCAGCCATCCAGCGATCAGCCAGCAACAGGAAACGGGTGAAGTTACGCTTATTGGTTTCAATTCCTTCTGCAAGTATATTCAGGCCGTACAATTCGGCAGCGTATTTACTGCATATTGCAGCATGTCCTACCAGATTTTCCGTAGCAATTTTTTTCGCACTCAATGCCGTATCTTCTCCTTCTACGACTTTCACTTTGGGTAAAGTACTTAAGAAATCACCACATTGCATCAGAGCTATCGGATGGGAATTTATTTCAGTGACCGATTCGAGAGTTTCTCCGGGCAACGCAGCCAAACAGTGGGATATCCTTATCTTTTTCTCTCCGACAACCACTAAATCACTCTCCCGGATCAATTCATGATTCTGCAACAAACTACCTGCGATTGTATTTTCAATGGCCATAATACCAATGATACCCGGATCTTTTTTTACGGCAGCAATCACATCCTTAAACCGGTTACAGGGTAAGATATGAATCTGTTCTTTACTATACTGCTTGAAATAATCCCGGGCCGCAATCTCATGATATGCGCCTTCAACTCCTTGAATAGCTACTGTTTTCATATGTTCATTGAATGTCATCAAAAAATCCTGTCAGTACTGACAG
>JAJBTS010000109.1 GCA_020860885.1 Bacteroidales bacterium | reverse complement strand
ATATTAGAAAAAACAGCGCAAAGATAAAATAAAAAAATAAGAATTCTGACAGAATTCTTATTTTTTATAATACCAGAAGAAAAATAGGAAAAAGAAAAGAATCAATTTTAACTACTGAGTAATATTCCTTTTCTAATTTTTATTTTAATCTTCTTCTATATAGTATTTATGTTTATATTCGCCATAACCATAACCTGTTCCTTGCTGAGATGCGTTTAACACTAAAGTAAGATTGTGTAACTTTCCTGTCTTATAAAGTCTCTGTATTTCAGCCAAAGAAGATTTAAAGGTGTATTCTGCCCGCGTTACAAAAATCGTAGCATCTACAAACTCGTTGATACGGAAAGCATCAGCTACGAGTCCGACAGGAGGTGTATCTACAATAATATATTTATAATCCATGGTTTTCAATTCTGAAAATAAATCGTCTAACCGCTTGGATAATAATAGCTCGGCAGGATTAGGAGGAAATACTTTAATAGGAATAATATCCAGATTTTTATGGTATTTTCCTGATTTATCAATGATATCTTCTAAACTCATAGATGAATCCGAAAGAAACATAGCAATTCCTTTGTGAGGATTCATTTCCAACGTTTGATTCATCATCGATTTTCTCATATCCAAATCAATCAGGAGGGTTTTCCGGCCTGTACTAGCTAAACTCATAGCAAAGTTTTTAGAAAAAAAAACTTTTCCCTTCTCCACTAAAAGTCGACGTTATCATTATTGTATTAACATTCTCTTTATTAACAATAAAATTAAGATGAGTAGTAATAATTCTAAACTTTTCTGCAATTAGCGAACGCATTTTTAATACAGGAAATTTAGTATTGGTTTTCGACAAGGGTATAGTTCCAAGAAAAGGAGCTTTCACTATTTTTTCCAATTGTTCCCGATTATGTAGTTTATTGTCAAATATATTTTTGATCCATATAATAAGAATTGGAATTATTATCCCGAACATGAATGCCACTAAAAAAATCAAACTCTTTTTAGGTTTTACCGGAAACGGATTGAAATTAGCTTTGTCGATAACCAAAGCATTGGGGGTAGATAAAGCCAAAGAGAGACTCGTTTCTTCCCATTTTTGCAACAAATAAATAAAAAGAGTTTCTTTAATATTCTTTTGCCTGTATAATTCACTCCACTCCCTTTCCTGTGTAGATAAGTTACGAGTCATTCCTGCATAACGATTTTCCTGAGATCTTAATTCCTGTAAGATGGTCTGTAAACTGGATTCTGAAATATTAATACCCTTTACTAAATCCTCTTTCAATAACGCTATGCGATCTTCATATTCTTTATAAACAGGATTGTTTGGAGTCATTCCCTGAGTTACGGTATTTTTAGACAATATTTCATCATTATACATTTTCATGAGAGATAAAATAGTCGGATCTGTTAACCCAACATTTGCCGGCGCTATATTTCCCTCATTTTCCGGAGATAACAAATATGTTTTTACCGATCGAAGGATGTTTAATTGAGTTTCTGTTTCTGATATCTTTTTACTGTAGTCACTAGAATTAGACATAGCTAAACGCGCCTCCGCTTCGATATTTGTCAATCCTTTTTCCTGTTTGTACG
The DNA here is from genome assembly GCA_020860885.1 of Bacteroidales bacterium. GTDB lineage: Bacteria > Bacteroidota > Bacteroidia > Bacteroidales > Azobacteroidaceae > Azobacteroides. Next base: position 3,836 of record JAJBTS010000109.1, on the reverse strand, counting down.
ATTCAACATTTAATTCAGCTGTTTTTAATTCCCTGGATATATCTACTAAACGTTCATCTATAAAATCCAGTGTTTGAACAGCTACCTGATTTTTCTCCTGAATAGCCCGCCGATTATACAAATATAATAATGTATTTATTACATCCATCCCTTTTTGAGGAGTAGGTGTTTTCATTGTAATATATACAACACTGGAGAATTTACTAACGGGCGTTATAGAAACATATGGACGATACATCGGATGTTTAATCTCCACCCTTATAGGGTAAGAGTAATTTCCAAAAGGATTTTCCTGAAAACGTAAAATACCCCATGGAGAATTAACTTCTTCGTCAAGAGTGAATACTCGGCTAAAATCCCATTCTTCAGAATAAATAGACCATGTATTTTCCTCTATTTTATCTAAAAGAAAAGTTCCCCAATCTTTCTGATTTGAAACTTGAACCAAAATGGGTGTCTGTGTATAAATCTCCCTGTCCCTTACACGCCCCTCTTCATAATATTCAACTCCAAGATTCAGACTATCAACCACCAGCTTCATAAGAGTTTCAGAATTCAATATTTCTATCTCATTATCAAAATTACTCACAGGCGCAGTTAAACCTAAATCACTAAATGCATTAATATCATAAGCTGTCCGTCCATATTGGCTGTCTTTAATCAATACTTTAGAATAAGTAGTATACTCTTTGGTAGAATAACGTAAATAAATATATCAAATAAGTAAGCATATCACTAATGAGATAATAAATTCTTTCCAATATTTCAGATAGTGAAAAAATACTTCTGCAAAGGATTTATCCTCATCAAGAATAACAACCTCAGGTTCTGACATTTTTTTAACCTCCATTTTATTATAAATTATCGCGCAGAATATAAATTCTTTGATTTCATCGCGAAATTAATTAATTATAATGAATTTAATATTACTTTGAAAACACAATTTTCATGCCATACCGACATTAAAAACTAAAAGAGGCACGAATTCCGGACCTCTTTTAATTCTATTTCTACTTTCGTTTAATTTTTAGAACTTTTACATTCTATTGTTTCATTTATGGCAAAACGAATATAGTTACACGGTTCCAATCGTTTTCGTCGAAAGGTTGTACTGTATCACCATAATGTTTCAATACTAAACGACTCTTATCGATACCGAATTTGTTAACCAATACTTTAGCAACTGCATCTGAACGTTTTTTAGAAAGCTGCATGTTGTAAGCAGGAGTACCTGTTTGTTTGTCAGCGTAAGAAGCTAATTCTAATCTTGAATTAGGATTGTTGATCAGATATTCAGCAGCTTTAGCTACACTGATCAATTGATTGTCGCGAACAACTGAACTATTGATAGTAAAGAATACCGGAGTTAATTCTTCTTTAGCTTCCACTTCTTTTACAACAACCTGAGGCTCAGGACATACTGGAATTGGAGGACAAACAACTTCAGGACGGTTACGTAGTTCGTTAATTTCATGGTTCAATGCATCAATTTCTCTTTGATCATACATAGGAGCTTTGATGAAGTGACGGAAATTGATACGGTAAGTCAAACCTAAGTTTACGTTAGTAAGAACATCTGAACTTGCAATAGTAGCTTTTCCTTCACGGTCGAATCCACCAGGAACGATCAATGCGTTACCATCTAAGAAAATATCCCAACGATCGTGCAAACGGAAATTTAATTGTAAACCTGCTTTGATAGCAATGTTCCAGAAATCCGGATTTGGACGTGCAGAAGTAGCACCTAAATATTCTTTATTTTCCATAGTGTAAATTACACCAGGACCAGCATAAAGAACAGGATTGAAAAATCCTTTAGGATTGTATGGTCTGAAGAAGTTCTTCAAATTAACCATGAAATCCATAGTTCCGTTGATATACTCTGCATAACCGGTTACTTCATGTTTATTGTCGATTTTAGTGAAAGATTTAGATTCACCATATTGTCCACTAATACGAAGCCCCCATACTGGAGAAAACCATTTTCCTACTGCACCTCCGTAAAATAGATTCCAGAATCCATCTTTATCAGAATCGAAAGCGTCAAAAGGTTTTTGCGCTCCCGCTTGAGTACCGGATAAATTACCACCTAAACCAGCAAAACCTGAAATAAACCAGTTAGACTGTGGTCTATTAGATAACCAGGTTGTACGAAGTGCTGATGTTTTTTCATTTGCTTGTTTCTCTATTGCAGTTGCGTATTCCTTTTGAGCTCTTTCGTCTCCCGGATACTGATTTTCAACCGCTAAACTTGATTGTGCGCTCACACACAATGTCGAAAGCAGAAATGCTGCTGTTAAAATTAAATTTTTCATCTTTTTTCTGTGTTAGGATGTATTAATTTAAATTTATTAATTTGTTTCTCTCTCTTATTATATCAACCCTTTTTACATATTACGGGTCAAATTTAACCATTTTACATAGAACTGCAAAGAATTTTGTTTTTTTTTAACATTAAACCTCTTTTACAATCCTTTTAAGATATTTATCCTTATAACGCACCACTATTATTTTTTGTTTAGAATTTTTATTTATTTTACCTCTGGCCTATCTTTCAGATCTCTATCCTTCACTAACAAACAAAAAATATGCCATCTTCTTGAAATAACAAGAACAAACAGAAATCCAATATTGTTTATTGTCCATGGGTTTTTACTAATTAAAGGTCCTGATTCACAATCGTAGGACGCAAAACTAAAATTCCTTTATTGCTCTTCGTCGTATTAGAATAATCAGCCAGTGATTCCGGGTTGATAATAACTTTCTTATGACGGGAAGAAGCATGGATAAACGTTAACTGTCCTTTATTCCAATAAGCTATTCCCAGATGTGAAATATCCAAACCAGGCAAATCAGTGACAAAACATACGATATCTCCATTTTTAATCAGATTTTGTTTTTCTCTGATTTCCTTTTTAGGTATATAATAATAAGTATTGCGTTGATTGATATTGTTTTCTATTTCTTTCATTATTTGTACATTGCCGGGATTGTTTTTCAAACCCGGATATAGATTAGGATGAGAAGACATATAGTTCACATGAAAATACGTTTTCTTTCCTCCTATCCCATAGGTTATATCTTCTATAACTCCTTTATTCATATTGTCTGTTATCCAGTCACTGGTGTAATGCAAACGGGAAGTATATCCCCGGACTAATCCTTCTCGGTAACGGATGTAGGTCAGTTGGCGAACAAAATAAGAATAATCCGGATTGGGATATTGTACGGTCATCCCTAAAGCCAGACAATTCTCTATCAAGGTCATACAATCCAATTCCCTTAGATTAACAACTAATTGCTCTTCCGTGTTAACATCCAAGGTATTACTCACATAAGGAGTATCTAAAAAATATTTCGCAGCTACAATCATCCAATCTCCAGAAGAGAAATTCATGGAAAGACTATCTACAGCAAAGGAGTTAATAAACTTTTGCAAAAGCTGTTCATCCGCAGAAACAGGCATTTCTACAACAATCTTTTTTTCCGGTAAGATCTCAACTTCCATTTCCGGGATTGTATCTGTTATTTCCTGAGAATACAATCCAAAGCAATCAAAGAGCAACAGTACTATTATTATATTAAGTATTTTCATTTCCTTATTTTTATAATTCTGAAATAACCTTGTATCCGGACTAAATGCGAAAAATATAAGGATATCTCTCCATTTATTATTGTAATCCTTATATTACTCCTTGTAATAAACTCTTTTTACTCTTGGAGAAATAGAAGTTAATATCTCGTATGGATTAGTCTCCATTTGTTCTGACAGATAGAAAATAGTAATATTTTCTGGGAAAACGATTAGTTCATCTGCTTCGTCGGGCTGGCTGGCG
>JAJBTS010000002.1 GCA_020860885.1 Bacteroidales bacterium | reverse complement strand
TCTAAATAATTTTTATATTTATCTACAAAGTTGTAGTTTCCTATTTCAATAACAGGTTTTGTTTTCCCATGAAAATCACTACCGCAAGTCATTAATTTATCTTTCTGAAGAACCAGATTCGCAAAATATTCTATTTGCTCAAAATTATGATAATTATTGAATACTTCCAAACCGCATGCTCCTTCGTCTAACAACTCTCCGACAAGTTCTTCTTTTCCCTTAAAATTTAAACCGGGATGCGCCACTATCGGAATTCCGGCTGTATCCCGAACCAAAGCAACGGCATCCTGATAATTCATATACTCTATCTTTACATACGCCGGTTTTCCCTGAGAAAAATAATCCAGATAGAAATTCAGATAAGGCATATCACTTCTTGAACCACCTTCCCTATAAGGATCCAATAACTTATTTTTGTTTGACGGATCGGTAAGCAAAACTTCTGCAATCAGTTCTCCTGTAGGCAATGAACCTTTCGCTTCCTGAAGAACTTTATCCGGATCCACTTCAATTCCTGTTTTCTCCAACTTAAAAACCATTTCAGAAAAAGCGTTCTGAGTCTTCTCATAAATATCTTTTTCCAAAGCAGTATACTCCTCCCGTGAAAAATCAATATTATAACCCAGCAGATGAAGGTCTGTTCCCTTAAAATTACAATCTATTTCTATTCCCGAAACAAAATGCAAACGCTTTTCTTCTGCCAATTGTTGAGCCTCATAATTCGCTTTAACAGAGTCGTGGTCTGTAACAGAAAAAGTGCATACATTATTCTGTATACACTTTTCCACTATATTTTTCACATCATATTCTCCGTCACTGCTGTAATGAGAATGAATGTGCAAGTCTGCTTTCCCCATATTTATAAAAACGATTAAATCAGTATACCGAACAAATCCGGATCGTTATTAAGATATTCATACACGATACCATAACTGTCCATACGTTCGATCAAACTTTGAAAGTCTTCCTTATTCTGAAGTTCCAGCCCTACAATAGCCGGTCCTTCTTCCCTGTTTGTTTTCTTGGAATAATCGAAATGAGTAATATCATCTTTAGGACCCAGAACATTCTGAAGGAAATTCATTAGAACTCCTGAACGCTGTGGAAAACGGATCAGGAAATAATGTTTCAAACCTTCGTATAACAAAGAGCGCTCCCTTATTTCTTCCGTACGGGTTATATCGTTGTTGTTTCCACTTACTATGCACACTACATTTTTACCTTTTATCTTATCGGCATAAAAATCAAGAGCAGCAATAGACAACGCCCCAGCCGGTTCTGCAACGATGGCATTCAAGTTATATAATTCGATAATAGTAGTACAAACTTTCCCTTCCGGTACGCTAATCACATCATCCAGGTATCTGGAACATAGGTCATAAGTTATATTTCCTACTTGTTTTACAGCAGCGCCATCTACAAATTTATCTATCTTCTCCAGACGAACCACATGCCCTTCGTCCATAGCGGCACGCATACTGGCCGCTCCGGCAGGCTCCACACCAATCACTTTCGTCTGCGGGCTTACTTCTTTTATATAACTCGCTACCCCGGCAGCCAATCCTCCTCCGCCAACAGGAACAAAAATATAATCGATAGGATGAATAGAAGCTTCAATGATCTCTAATGCAACAGTAGCTTGTCCTTCAATGATTTTCGGATCATCAAACGGATGAATAAACGGCTTGTTATTTTCTTCTGTAAAAGCGATAGCTGCGGCATACGATTCATCAAAAGTATCTCCGGCTAAAACAATATCTACATTATCGCGTCCGAAAAAGGAAACCTGTTTTACCTTTTGCTTAGGGGTAGTTACCGGCATATAAATGGTTCCATGAATATTTAACCGCTGACAGGAATAAGCGACTCCCTGAGCATGGTTTCCCGCACTGGCACAAACAACGCCCCTGGATAACTGATCTTTACTCAAAGAACGTATCTTGTTGTAAGCTCCCCTGATTTTGTAGGATCTTACCAATTGCAAATCTTCCCTCTTCAGTAAAATATCGGCTTCGTATCTTTCGGAAAGATTGAGAGTATGTATCAACGGAGTCGTAGTTATAACCTCATTCAAGGTTTTTTTGCCTGAACTATGTCTTTTAATTGCGGAGTATATGCCATACAAATAGAAACTTTTTAAACTTCGCAAAGATACAATATTTTTAGAAAAGATTATCTTTGCAAAGAGGATTCGATAAACGATAATAAGTTATTTAATGAATATAACCATGAAAAAACTAATTCTGTTGCATACATGCCTGTTTTATTTTACAATAAGTTTATTTGCCCAACTTCCGGTTTATCTTGATCCGGAGAGAAGTACTTCGGAACGGGTAGAAGACCTGATCCGTAAAATGACTTTGGAAGAAAAGATCGATCTGTTGGCCGGATACAACGATTTCTACCTGCATCCTTGTGAAAGACTGGGTATTCCCGCTTTCAAACTGGCCGACGGACCTTTGGGTATTGCTTCCTGGGGATTGTTCGGAAGAGCTACAGCGTTTCCTTCGGCTCTTTCATCGGCTGCTTCGTGGAACAGGGAGCTTTTGTCCGAAGCCGGAAAGATTTATGCGAAAGAATGGCGATCCAGAGGAATCCATTTTATGTTAGCCCCGGGAGTAAATATTTACCGGGCATCCAAAGGAGCCCGTAACTTCGAATATTACGGAGAGGACCCCTATTTAACTTCCGAATTGGTCATTCCTTTCATTCGTTCGGTACAGGAGGGTGGAGTTATCGCAACAGTAAAGTATTATGCAGCCAATGACCAGGAATACGACCGTTACTCCGTCAGTTCCGAAGTGGACGAAAGAACATTGCATGAAATATACCTTCCTCCTTTCAAAGCAGCTGTTCAGAAAGCAGGTATCCATGCTGTAATGACAGGATACAATCCTGTAAACGGAGTGTACAATACTCAGAATAAGTTCCTGATCGATATACTTAAAAAAGACTGGGATTTCAAAGGTATGCTTATGTCGGACTGGGCCTGCACGTATTCGGCCATCGATGCAGCCAACAACGGATTAGACCTCGAAATGGGAAGTAAGATCTGTTTCAACCGGGAAGTATTGCTCCCGTTGATTAAAGAAGGAAAAATCGAAGAATCGACAATTGACGACAAGGTAAGACGTATTTACGGAGCTTGTATTGAAATGGGATTCTTCGACCGGGAGCAGAAGACAAACGATCCTGTTTATAATCCCGAAGCAAACGCGATGGCATTGAAAATGGCTCGGGAAGGAATCATCTTACTTAAAAACTCCAGACACTTCCTACCTCTGGATCAGGAAAAAGTTAAAACAATAGCGGTAATAGGTCCTACAGCCAATTCTCCTGTTATATCCGACAGACTTCATAAGAACAACCGGATCATTTACGGAGGTGGAGGAAGTTCAAAAGTAAATCCCTGGCATATAGTATCGGATCTGGAAGGAATCAAAAACCAGTTCTCTAATGCTACGGTATTGTACGATGAAGGAATATCCAACGACTTTAAACCCCGGCTGTTTACTTCTTCGGTATTTTACACTCCGGAAGGCAACAGAGGGTTGACAGGCCAATATTTCGGGAACGATTCCATTCAGCCGGTTAAAACACAAACCGACAGGCAAATAGATTTCCAATGGTGGGGATCGGCCATCCATCGGATGGAACTTCCGGAAGATTTCAAAATTGTCTGGGAAGGCTATATACTACCAGAAAAAACCGATGAAATAATCTTTTTCGTGGATGCCCAGGGTGGTTATCGTTTATGGATGGATGATCGATTGATATTGGACGCTGCATCTTCCCAGTCTTTCGACAACCGTTATTATTCGGAGAAGGTTAATAAAGGAGAAAAGAAAAACATACGTCTGGAGTATTACAGCCACAAATCCTCTCCTGCGGAAATCCGTTTCGGCTATACATACAAAAGTAATATCAACTTCAGTGAACCTCTTAAAATAGCCCGGGCTGCCGATGTGGTAATCTTTTGTGCCGGATTAGACGGAGCGATTGAACTGGAAGGAAGAGACCGCCCCTTCGAATTACCCTATGGACAAGACAGCCTGATCAATGAAATTATGAAGGTAAATCCAAACTTATGTATAATAATACATGCAGGAGGAGGAATCGATATGAGCCAATGGATAGACAAAGTTCCTGCTACTTTACATGCCCTGTATGCAGGTCAGGAAGGAGGAACAGCCCTTGCGGAAATTCTTGCAGGGAAAGTTAATCCTTCTGCGAAATTACCTTTCACCATAGAAAAGAAATGGGAGGATTCTCCTGCCTACGGAAATTACGACGAGACAAGGGCTTCAAAAAAAGTATTTTACAACGAAGGAATATTCGTCGGTTACAGAGGATACGACAAAAAAGACATAACACCATTGTTTCCTTTTGGTTTCGGATTATCTTATACAACGTTTGATTACTCCGGTCTAAAAATAAATAAGAAGCAAAACAATAGTGTTGAAATTTCTTTTAGAATTAAAAATACAGGTAAATATGAAGGTGCGGAGATTGCCCAGGTTTATATAAAAGACCGGGTTGCTTCGGAAGAAAGACCGCTGAAAGAATTAAAAGGCTTCGAAAAGATCCGGCTGAAACCGGGAGAAGAAGCGCCTGTTACAATAACCCTTTCTGAAGAAGATTTCTCCTTCTATAGTTCCAAACATCATCAATGGATATTTGAGAAAGGAGAATTTGATATTAAAATAGGACGTTCTTCGCGGGATATTGTCCTGGAAGAAACGGTAAAACTTTAGCAGTATTCAATTACTTAATCAGACATCGATAAAGTAAAAAAGGTTCGGAATATTTTATATAGAGATCTTGTTATAAGTTTAATATGTATTAATAGTAAGGTGGTTTTGTATTAATACATAATAAAAAATTATCCTTTAATTTTTTATTTTATCCATTATGAAATTTACTCTATTAAGAACAGTATCTTCAGGAACCACTGTTAGTTCGTATTCTAACTCTTTGTATATTTCACACATTATTTCATAAGTAGCTTTTGCTTCCTCGAAATCTTGTTTCCATTCTTTATCATTTTCGTATATTTGTTTCCAGGGAGGAAGAATAAATACAACCGGATTGTAACGAAATTCTTTCACAGTCTTCTGTAAACGGGGATTATCAGGAAGCTTCATTAGCCTTTCATAGCCGTATACGTCCGGAATGCCCCGGTCAAAAAAATAAATGTCGTTAGAATTTATCCTTTGGTTAAAATCATGCAGAGAATAAGTAAGCATAAGAGATGAGTAAAGCTTCACATCTTTCCAGGGCAAAGCATTCCCATCCGTTTCCATCTGCTCTTTTATGATTTTTCTTCCGACTTCAGGAACGCAATTGTATTTTCTGTTCTTCAGCTCTTCAATAAGAGAAGTTTTACCGGCACCCGGACCTCCGGTCAGGATAAAAAAATTATTCTTTTCTATCATAAGTTATTTTTATTAAAGGTATCAATGAGTATTCACAGTGATCAGAAAGAATGATA
>JAJBTS010000034.1 GCA_020860885.1 Bacteroidales bacterium | reverse complement strand
TATAAAGTTTTTACAATTGGAAACGAAATAAGACTCTATATAAAAAATAACGATACTTACTATAATTTCCCTCCCGGTATATCTCTTTTAGAGGTATATAAACAGATCGAACTGGACCTGGGGTGGGAGATTGCCTGTGCTAAGGTAAACAACAAAACCAAATCACTTCATTATGTCTGTTATAATTCTAAAGACATTGAATTTGTAGGTGTCAACGATCCTTCGGGTATGAGAGCTTATGTCCGTTCCTTGTGTTTTATCCTGACCCGTGCTGTCTGTGATCTTTACCCGGAAGGCTCTATTAATATAGAACACCCTCAGTCAAGAGGTTATTATTGTGAATTGGGTATTGGCAGAAAAGTGACGGAAGAAGATGTTGCTGCACTGAAAAACAGGATGCAGGAGCTTATTGATGAAGACATTCCTCTTGTTCCTCATCAAGACCAAACTTCCCGTGTTGTGAATCTCTTTTTACAGAAGAATAGAATCGATAAAGTACGTTTGCTGGAGACTGCAGGGCATATTTACAGCAAATATTATACGATGGGAGAGTATTCCGATGATTTCTACGGAGTATTGGTTCCCAGCACGAAGTCTATCTATCTTTTTGACCTGGTAAAATTTAATGGAGGCCTCTTGCTCCGTATTCCCTATAAACCCCAGCCCGACAGGCTCCCCGTATTTGATAAACAGGAAAAAATGATGGAAGCTTTCTGGGAATACCTGCATTATCAAAAAGCGATGGGAATGTCAAATGTAGGGGATGTGAATCAGATTATTCAGGACGGTGATATATCTACAACCGTTCAGGTTTCGGAAATTTTGCAGGAACGGAAGATAAGCCGTATAGCAGATGAAATATATAAAAGATTCAATGATGGTATCCGGGTCGTTTTAATTGCAGGTCCTTCTTCTTCCGGAAAAACCAGTTTCTGCAAACGGCTACAGGTGCAGTTGGTGGCAACAACGCTTCATCCGATCAGTATCTCTCTGGATGACTATTATGTCAACCGGGTAGATACTCCCTTAGATGAAAATGGGGAGTACGATTATGAATCGCTGTATGCAATCGATCTGCCTAAATTTGAAGAAGATCTGAGGAAAATACTGGCGGGGGAAATAGTGGCTTTACCTACTTATGATTTTCAGAAAGGAGAAAGAGTATATAGAGGCAATACAGTCCAATTACAAAAAAATTCTGTTTTGGTTATGGAAGGAATTCATGCGATGAATCCGGAACTTTTGCCGAATATCCCTCAAAAAGCTATGTATAAAATTTATGTATCCGCTTTAACATCTTTATCTCTGGATAACCATAACTGGATTTCCACTACGGACAATCGTTTATTAAGAAGAATTGTAAGAGATCACCAGTTCAGAGGATACACAGTGAATGAGACCATATCCCGTTGGCCTTTGGTAAGACAGGGAGAAGATAAATGGATTTTCCCATTTCAGGAAAATGCGGATGCCATGTTTAATTCGGCCATGCTTTATGAATTGGCAGCACTGCGGAGGATTGCAGAGCCCATTCTGGAAAAAGTCCTGCAGACCGATCCGGAATTTTCTGAAGCACATAGGCTATTGAAATTCTTAAGCTACTTTAATTACATTGATATAGAAGAATTGCCGAACACATCTTTGTTGCGTGAATTCGTTGGCGGAAGTATATTTAAATATTAATAAGAGAATCATTTGCAAATTTTAATCTTTTTTGTATCTTGTGCGGGAATAGAATTCGAAGCGCGATGAAAAAAGAAAAATTTAAGATAGAGTACGTTTTTGATAAAGGCTCTAAAAATACTTTGTGGCCGTGGTTAGCCACCTCTTCTGGTTTGGCGGAGTGGTTTGCTGATGATGTAAACGAGGATGGAAAAAACTTTATCTTCTATTGGGAAAATTATCCTTCTTACGCTGAATTGCTCGGTATAAGTCCTTATGTATATATACGTTTTCATTGGGAAGAAGAAGATCCGCATACTTTCTTTGAATTCAGGCTTCACGACGATGAGTTGACAGGAGCCTGGGTACTGGAAATTACAGATTTTGCCGAACCCGGTGAAAAAGAACAGGCTATCACCCTTTGGGATACTCAAATAAAAGAATTAAGCCGGAAACTAGGGCTTTGACAGTGAGCAGTAAACAGTAAGCAGTTAACAATAAGTAAGCTATTTCTTATTAACAGCGATAAATATCTTTACCTTTCTTAGTGCTTATCGCTACCTTTTTGCGGTAAGTATCACTACCCCTCCGAAATACTCTTCGCGACCCTCCCGCGGTAAGTATTTCAACCTCCCCGAGATACTTACCGCGACGGGGTGGTAATACTCTTCGCTAACCCATCGAGATACTCTTCGCTAACAGGTGTCAATACTCTTCGCAACGGGGGTGAGATACTTTCCGCGATTTTACCATCAAAAATTCCGCTATGCAATGGTGACTGTTTACTGTTAACTGTTCACCGGTGACTGTTTACTGCTCACTGTTAAAAGCTTCTGCGATAATGGAATATTCTTTATTTTCAGAAGGAAGAATCAATTCGACAGAACGTTTTTCGTTAGGAAGCAGATTGAAATACCCTTCCCCGAAATAAGCCGGTAAAATAATTTCTCCGCTTGATTTCTCCACTGCATTTAGTTTGATAGCTATGGCAGGTACATCCGATGTGTTTTGAACATGTACTACTACTTTATTATCTTTTTTTGTTGGCAAAAAGGAGATCTTTAATGAAGATTGAGGTGTCTTGCTCAACTCTTCATACGATTCCGGACGTCCCTCTGTCTTCCAGTAATCGTTCAAAGAAACTATCTTACCTTTCGGATCTTTTAATTCCACTCTTGCCAGGTAAATAGAGGGAAGGTCTGGCTTCCTTTCAGGAAAAAAACAACTTGTTTTGCTATTGGCAGGAATATCTGTTTTAATTTGTTTTTTATACAATTCTTTTCCCTGCAGATCGTAGTAATGTACCATGGCAGTCATAGAAGAAAGAGAATTTCGGGTAGTATTGATGACAACCACTTCATTATCCGGAAGATTCATCTGAATATGAATGGGTTCGCACGCTTTTTTGGCCCCGAAATAAGAGCCGGGAGTTTCATAATCGTACGTATAGGTCTGCCAGATCATACTCGGCCATGCCGGATGGCTCATCCAAAGTATGAGTCCTGTGCAATCATCCCACATCTTACTGTTCCAGGCTTCGAGCATATCACGCCAGGCATCGTAAGTTACAAATTGTGCTTTTCTGCAAAAATCGACATATCCTGTCGGATTCCCATAACGATTAACGGCAGACATAAAATCTTCAAAAGCCTGAGACGTATGATGTAAATCATGGTAAGCCCACACATCATTGATGGGCCAACGATCTTCGGGAGCAATAAATTTTTCTAAAGTTCTATGGGTAGGAATCGCGTGGCATCCCATCTCCGTATTGAATCCCTGAGCATTGGAAGTATAATATAAGGATGGATCTTTGAAATAATTCCATGGACCGCTTCCTTTCATATTTAAATAACGAGACTGTCCGTGGTAATGACGGGTAGGATCTTCGCGGGCAATCATTTCTGCAAGAGGATGTTCCAGCCCTTTGGGAGCGAAGCCTTCGTTCCGTGGACACCAGATAGCTATGGAAGGATGGTTGCGAAAACGACGGACCACATCTTCCGCATTCTTCAGGAACAATCGTTGATCATTAGGATCAACATTAGAGTTTTCGGTGGTAATCCAGAAATCGTTCCAGACCAACATACCGTATTCATCGCATAATTCATAAAAAATTTCTTCGGTGCTTTCACCTGTCCAGTTGCGTATAATATTGAAATTGGCTTCCTGATGCAGTTTCAGATAGGGTTCCATCCTTTCTCTCGAAACACGTTTCATAGCATCATCCATACCCCAGTTTCCTCCCCGGCAAAAGATACGGGTTCCATTTACACGTATCACTAGATAAGGACCTGCCGGATCTTCGTTAGACAGTTCCTGCAAACCCGATGTATCCACATCGTTATATAAGGTAGGCAACTGATTCTCATTGTCGTAATATACCCGATCCAGATAATTGAATACCGGCTTTCCCTCTTTCAATGTTTTTACAGGACTGTACGCAATACGCTGATTCCCTTTTTCCGGAGTATTTACCATAAGTTCATAAGATAATTCCCGGATGCCGAAACGTATTTGTTTAGAATCAGAAAGCTCATTCTTGTTCGTAAATACTTTCAGTTCTACTTCGTAAAGGTTTTGAGGACCGTAGCCATTCGGCCACCATAAAAGAGGGTTGGAAAGTATTAATTGGGAATATTCTTCCGGCTTTAAGCTGATTTGTCTTATCTCATTAGCAGCTAAAGTATACTCCTTTTTAACCTCTGTTTCTCCGATTTTAGCGGAAATTATTCCGGATACGGGTTGTGAAGAGGTATTTTTTATATAGGTATGAATAGTAATTCTGGCTTCATCGTATTTCGGGTCATTAAGCTCTGATATTACCTGCGGATCCGATAATTGAACTTCACTTCCGGCCAGCAATCGTACGTCCTGCCAGATACCGATGTTCCGGTCACGGATACCCGGCACCCAGTCCCATCCTTCCGAAGAAATAAAAGTGGGTCCGTCCAGGCAGAGTTGCCCTCCGTTCAGGCCTTGTCCGGCTACCATGGATTGTTCATGAGGGATGCCCGGATTGGAGGGAGGAATGATGCGTACCGCCAGGATATTTTTTCCTTCTTTATTTATTTTTTGGTTTATATCGAACTCTCCGCGGATAAAAGCTCCGTCGATATTTCCTAACTTTTTCCCGTTGAGAAAAACTTCCGCTCTGTAGTTGATGCCGTTGAATAATAATCGTAGAGTATTTTCTTTCAGAGAGTCCGGAATTTCAAATACGCTACGGTACCACCACTCCATACGGCAGAGTGTATCCGGAATCGCTAAATTGTTGAGTCCGAAATAAGGATCCGGATAGATACCTTGTTCTACCAAAGTCGTTAATACGGTTCCCGGAACGGTAGCATTTAACCAATCCGATGTATCGAATTCCGGATCGAAAATAGATTTATTATTTTCTATGACCTGAGTAGAAGAGGCTAACTCCCATCCGTCAGAAATAATCCATTCGGAATCGGAAACAGGTATAAAACGGGTCGGAATATTTTTCTTAGTATTTTTTTCCGGGATTTGAAAAGGAGCGTTCCCTTTAGGCAGTTCATTTTCCGGCTGGGTATTTCGTAATCCATTCCAAAGGTACATCCACCTTACCTGTGGCTTTTGAGCTGCACCATTCAAAGCAAAAAAGAAAAGCAGAAGGAAAACGCTGAATACAAAAGTTTGTCTTTTCATTGTATTATACGGATTAAGTATTTTTATAAACCATCCAAAATTACGAAGAAAAATCAAAGACGCAAAACGGTAAATAAACCAAATGCCGGATACTATATTCCTCATAACTGTTTTTCCTTGCTTATTACCGGTTAAGCAATAGCAAAGCGGTAAGAAAATAT
>JAJBTS010000051.1 GCA_020860885.1 Bacteroidales bacterium | reverse complement strand
GTTTATGACCGTTTTGATTAACAAAAAAGATCTTATATTATGAAGCAGGAAATCCATTTTAGTTTACTTTACCGGGATATGTGGCAATCTTCCGGGAAATACCAGCCGAGAGTTGACCAGTTGGAGCAAATCGCTCCTGTTATAATCGCTATGAATTGTTTTTCCAGGGTAGAAACCAACGGAGGGGCGTTTGAACAGGTAAATCTCTTATATGGAGAAAATCCTAATACGGCTGTCCGTGCTTTTACCGCTCCGTTCAACAAGGCAGGAATAAAGACCCACATGCTGGATCGTGGGCTCAATGGCTTGCGAATGTTTCCGGTTCCCTCCGATGTCAGGCGTCTGATGTATAAAGTAAAGCATGCCCAGGGTGTGGATATCACACGTATTTTTTGCGGTTTGAATGATACCCGCAATATTATTCCTTCCATACAATATGCCAAAGAAGGCGGCATGACTCCTCAGGGAGCGTTATGTATTACACATTCTCCCATTCATACTGTTGAATACTACGTGAGTATGGCGGAACAACTGATCAATGCCGGAGCGGAAGAGATTTGTTTGAAAGATATGGCCGGGATAGGAAGGCCGTACGATATCGGACAAATTATTAAAGGTATAAAAAAACGCCATCCGGATATTGTAGTAGTATACCATGGTCATTCAGGACCGGGGTTCTCTGTCGCTTCCATGATGGCGGCAGCAGAGAATGGTGTAGATATACTGGATGTAGCGATGGAGCCTCTGTCGTGGGGAATGGTACATCCGGATGTAATTACGATTCAGGCTATGTTGAAAAATGCCGGATATCTCGTTCCCGATATTAATATGGAAGCTTACATGGAAGCCCGGGCGCTCACTCAATCATTTATAGATGATTTTCTGGGATTCTTTATCGATCCGGGTAATAAGGTGATGACATCCTTATTAGTCGGTTGCGGTTTACCCGGAGGAATGATGGGTTCTATGATGGCAGACCTGAAAGGCATGCACAATGCTATTAATATGGCATTACGTCAACGGGATAAAAAAGAAGTGAAATTTAATAGTTTGGTAATCCAGTTATTCAACGAGGTGGAAAAGATATGGCCTATGTTAGGCTATCCGCCTTTAGTAACTCCATTTAGCCAATATGTTAAGAATATTGCACTCATGAATATTTTAGCGCTGGCTAAGGATGAACCTCGTTTCTCTACAATAGATAAAGATAGTTGGAATATGATTCTGGGTAAGACGGGTAAACTTCCCGGTCCACTGGCTCCTGAAATTATTGAATTGGCTAAAGCCAATAATCTGGAATTTTACGAAGGAGATCCGCAGGCTGCATTTCCCGATGATCTCGAACGTTTCGTAACCGAAATGCAGGAGAATGGGTGGGAGGAAGGCCCTGATCAGGAGGAGCTGTTTGAATTCGCTATGCACGAAAGACAATACCGGGATTATAAATCGGGTGCTGCCAGAAGTCGTTTCGAACAAGAGCTGGAGATTGCAAAAGAAAAAGCGGGGGCTCCGATCATCATTAAAAGACCGGTAATAGAAGTTCCTGCAATTGATCTGGAAGAGCTTCGGGAGAAATATCCGGAAGGAGAAGCTATTCATGCTCCGGTAAAGGGACAGGTTATCTGGCAATACGACCTGGAAGATAAATCTATGGCTCCGTTTGAAGGAGAAGAAGTGAAAAAAGGAAATAATTTATGCTATATACAGGCCTATTACGGTATCGAACCCGTAAAATCAGGCTTTAATGGGACTATCGTTGCGACTTATGCGAAGCAGGGTGATGAAGTACAGAAGGGGCAGGTATTAGCCTTCGTTAATTAGAACCAACCTTTAGAAAACATACTGGCAACCAGCAGAAAAACCTATATAGATTTGTTGCATCCTGTAATTTAACTTTTCCCAAAAGACAATACTGTAGTTTGGGAAAAGTTTTATATTATTCCGGTTGGTGCATCCTAAATAATTAAGTGTCGGACCGAAGAATACTTCAAACTTAGAGCCTAACCTGAATGCCGGAAGTACGCTGAAAGTAGCCTGTCCTGTATCTGTCTTGGATAAGGCAGAGAAATAATTTCCTTTTAATTCTGTTTTAACGCGAAAAACAGGTGAGTAGATAATATTGTAACCTGCTCCCAGCTCGATAACAAGGGTCTGATCGGATACTTTTGATCTGTGATTATGACCTATTCCGACGATTCCATAGAGCTTTTTACTTCCCGAACGAATAGAAAATACGGTAGAACCTACCTCATTGATAGTAACACCTACGCCTATCTCTCCGTTTTTTATAATATTGAACATTGCTAAAGGGTATTCACATTCTTCTGCTATATTAAGAAAAAAAGCCGCTTGAAATTTCTTTACCCGCTTTGCCCGGTTTGCAAACAAAGAAAGCTGCGCTCCGTCGACATAGTCGGCATAATTGAATAATCCCGCCATCTGAGCACCACTGATTTCTTTCGAATAATTTACAAGTCCTGCCATCTGGATTCCTTGTATTACAGGGGTGATATTAATACCGGCGGTAATTTGCCCTCCGTCGACATAGTAATCCGATTTATTAAATAAACCACCCACCTGAACTCCATCCATCTGTTTGGTAAGGTTTAAGCCTCCGGTAATCTGAGCTCCGCGATAACTTCCCGCATTATTAAGTAATCCGCTTAAGAGTAAACCTTTACCATCGCTTCTGACGAGATTGGCAACTCCTGCCATCTGGAATCCGTTGCTTCTGTTCCCTATTTTATTCAAAACTCCTGCAAACTGAAATCCTTTTGCATTGTTTTTGATGGTATTGGCAATAAAGCCGAAAGTGAATTTCTTCTCGTTATGCGAAGATCCTAAGAGAATGTTCAAAGAATATTTGTTCGTATACTGGGAAGAAAAGCCGCCTTGCGTACCTATTGGCGGAATAACGGTTAGCTGGAATCCAGCGTCATCGTAATTGTTCTGAGAGAGTAACAATTGGAAAGAAAGAAGAAGAAATAAGCAAATACAACCTACCTTTTTCATTTTTAACAGTATTATAATAAGGGTCCTACAAGAGATTTCTACGCTAAAGGTATACATATATTTTGTAAAATTCAAATATTTTAAGAAAACTTTCTTTCATCTTTAAGCATTTATTCTTTTAATAACAAGAAACATGTCATTCATTCAGTTATTTAAAAATATTGTTCCTTTTGTAAAACCTTATAAGTGGCTGGTGTTTTTCACCTTGCTTCTTACTCTTACCGGATCCCTTACGGCTCAGGTTAATGCCTGGGTATTGAGGTATACCGTAGACCAGATTGCGGCTCTGTTAGAACAAAACAAAGCATTGCAGGACGGGATAAATATTCTGGTAATTATTACCATTATTCTTCTTTCCAAAGAAATCCTCAACACTTTTATCCAGTTCGGACAAAAATATTACGGTGAAAAATTACGCATCTATATTTCCAGGGATCTGGCTCAAACCGTTATTGAAAAAGTGTTAACGTATAAGCTGGCTTTTTTTACTTCCGGAGGAAACCAGCCCGGAAAACTTCAGACTCGGATCGATAGAGGGATAGAAAGCATTACCCGGCTGGTGCAGAATTTCTTTATAGATATTTTACCGCTTTTTGCTAATTCTATTGTGGCTTTAATCATGATGTTCAATGCCAATTTCTATGTAGGATTTGTCAGCTTATGCATAGTTCCTATATATTTCTATTTGAGCATCAGGCAGGCAAACAAATTAAGCGGGTCGAGAAGGAACATTAAAGATCTGAGGGAAAATAAGAGCAATGGCATATTAAATATCCTGGAGTCTATCACGGTTATTAAATCTTTCATCCGGGAAGATATCGAAGCTGAAAAACAACTGGAATTACAGAACAACCTTACCGGAAGCCAGATGAAAGTACGTAAAACCAGTTTCCTGTACGACGGTTTGAAGAGTTTTGTAGAACAGATCGGAGTGGTAATTATTATTATCCTCACCGCTTACCTGGTTTTGGACGGGCAAATGACTATTGGAGCCATTATGTTTCATATCCTCCTTTTTAATAATGTTTCAGCTCCGATCCGGCAATTGCATCGTATCTACGATCAAATGAATGATGCCTTGATTTATTCGGAAAGCTTTTTCACTATCTTAGAGGCAGACCACGAGACGGAACCTACCGGTTTTTACAGGTCCCAGAAAGTGCGGGGTAAGTTTATCCTTAAAAATGTGGAGTTTACTTATCCTGGCAATTCGGAACCTACTTTGCACAATATAAATATGGAGATTCTTCCTGACAAAAGTACGGCTTTGGTGGGTTTATCCGGCGCCGGAAAAAGTACACTGATTAATTTGCTGGATAAGTTTTATGAACCCGATTCCGGAGAAATATTTCTGGATGGAGTCTCCCTGAAAGATTACGATACGACTTTTTTACGGGATAACATCGGGTTGGTTTTGCAGAAGAATCATATATTTAACGGTTCGATCGAAGAGAATATCCGCTATGGAAATCCGGAGGCTTCTTTTGAAGAAGTGGTCGACGCTGCAAAGAAATCTTATATCCACGATCAGATCATGAGTTTTCCGAACCAATACAACACTTCTGCCTTATTGCTTTCCGGCGGACAACAACAGAAGATCGCTATCGCCCGGATGTTCTTGAAAAATCCGCCGATCATATTTCTCGATGAGCCCACAGCAAGCCTGGACGCCGTATCGACCGAACAAATCAAGAACAGTCTGGATGCTATCAAGAAAGACCGGACGGTAATTACTATCTCACATAGCATCTCGCAGATTATCGATTCGGACCGGATCTATGTTATGAAAGACGGTTATATTGTCGAGTCGGGAACACATGAAGAAATTTATAAGCTTAACGGAACTTACAAAGATATTTTTGACGCTATGGCCCGAAGCCTGAATATAGATAAAATATCGAAAACAGTTAACTCGTGAAATAGATCCAGATTCCCTGGAGAAAATAGAAAGTGACTATCCCTGAAATAATTAATTTTCCTCCTGTACCTAATAGAAATCCTACCAGAGAACCGGTCGCGGATTTGAAGGCATGACCGCTTTTGGCTCCTCCGATTAGTTCACAAAGTAACGCACCGATGAATGGGCCGATAATGGTTCCTAACAAACCGAAAAACAAACCTCCGATCAATCCGAGGGTAGCTCCCCACGTTCCCCATTTCGTTCCACCGAATTTCTTAGTCATATAAATGGGGAAAACATAGTCGGCAATCGTAATAAACAGGACCAAACCTCCCAGTACTAAGAGTAAGGTGGTACTGTAATCTGCGTAATTGCTCCATTCTAAGAGCAGTAATCCTAAATAGCTTAAGGGGGGACCGGGCAAGCCGGGTAAAATACATCCCGCTATACCTACGATAATGCAGATAATAGCCAGAATAATTAATAAAATATCCATTTTGTTGTTCTAATTGTGAAAAACAAAAGTACAATAAATGAAAGGAACCGGCAAGCCGGATAAAATAGATATAAGACATTTTTCACTATGTATT
>JAJBTS010000082.1 GCA_020860885.1 Bacteroidales bacterium | reverse complement strand
CGTATAAATCCTCAAAGTATAGTAGTGGTAGGAGGATCTAATAACACTTCCAAACCCGGAGGCAATTGTATCCGGAATTTGCTTAACGGAGGATATGCCGGTAATTTGTATGTAGTAAATTCCCGGGGAGAAGATGTGCAGGGGTTAAAATGTTATACGGACGTATCTTTAATCCCTGAAACGGATTTAGCCATTATTTCTATTCCTGCAAAATCCTGCCTGGAAGCTGTAACTGTACTGGCACGGAAGAAGGGAGTGAAAGCTTTTGTGATGTATACCGCCGGTTTCGGGGAAGAAACACCGGAAGGCGGAGAACTGGAAAAACAAATTGTTCAGGTTGCCACAGATGCCGGCGCCAGTTTATTGGGTCCAAACTGCATAGGTATATTAAACCAATACCACCATAGTTTGTTTACCTTGCCTATCCCGGAAATGGACCCGCATGGAATAGATATGATCTCCAGTTCGGGAGGAACCGCCATCTTTTTAATGGAGTCTTCCATCCGGATGGGGTTGCGTTTTAACTCGGTATGGTCGATAGGTAACGGTGCACAGATAACCGTTGAAGATGTGTTGGAATATATGGATCTGAATTTCAATCCGGGAACGGATCCTAAAATAAAACTGCTTTATATTGAAAGTATTAAAGATCCAGATAAGTTACTGGAGCATACCACATCTCTGATACAAAAAGGTTGCCGGATTGCCGCCATTAAATCCGGAACATCCGAATCCGGAAGCCGGGCAGCATCCTCCCATACGGGAGCTATGGCCAATCCGGATCTTGCTGTAGAGGCGCTATTCCGTAAAGCGGGAGTCGTCCGCTGCTTTAGCCGGGAAGAATTAGCTACCGTCGGAGCTGTCTTTACCCTGAAAGAATTGAAAGGAAAGAATATGGCTATTGTGACTCATGCCGGAGGACCTGCAGTTATTCTTACGGACGCTTTATCGAAAGGTGGCCTGGAAATTCCTTCTCTGGCAGGAAATCCGGTGGCAGAAGAACTGAAGACGCATCTTTTACCCGGTTCTTCGGTAAATAATCCTATCGATATTCTGGGAACAGGAGAGCCGAAACATCTGGCTATGGCCATTGAATATTGTGAAAAAAGATTCGATAATATTGATGGGATAGCAGTTATTTTCGGAAGCCCGGGACTGACTCGCGTGTATGAAGCTTATGAAGTTTTGGACGAGAAAATGCGCACATGCTCTAAACCTATATTTCCTATTTTACCTTCCGTATCCACGGCTTGGGACGAGACTGATTTTTTCATCAAAAAGGGACATGTGAATTTTAGTGATGAAGTAGGTTTGGCAAATGCTTTGATTAAAGTGCTGAAAACGCCTTGCCCGTTGGCAAATAATCTGGAGTTAAAAGGAGTAGATGTTCCTCTGATCCGTAGAATTATAGATAATATACCCGGTTCCGGTTATATTGAACCTCATTATGTCCAATCGCTTTTGAAAGCAGCAGGTATTCCTATGGTAGAAGAATTGGTTTCTGCCGAATGGGAAGAAGTGAAAACATTTGTTGGGAAAGTAGGATTTCCTGTTGTCGCAAAAGTCGTCGGCCCTGTTCATAAATCGGATGTCGGAGGAGTGGTCCTGAATATCCGTACGGAAAAGCATTTATTGTTTGAATTCGAAAGATTGTTGCAAATCCCGGAGGCACGTGCAGTAATGATACAACCGATGCTGGAGGGTATGGAGTTATTCGCCGGAGCCAAATACGAAGGAAAGTTCGGGCATATTGTTCTTTGCGGACTGGGCGGTATTTTTGTTGAAGTTTTTAAAGATATAGCTTCCGGCCTGGCTCCTTTAGCTACTACTGAAGCTCTTTCTATGATCCGCTCTTTGCGGGGTTATAAAGTTTTTCAGGGTGCCCGAGGTCAGCGGGGGATCGATGAAGAGCAATTTGCGAAAATTATCGTTCATCTTTCAGCCTTATTGCGTTTTGCTTCGGAAATCAAAGAATTGGATATTAACCCGCTTTTAGCGACAGCCCGGGGCATTATTGCTGTGGATGCCCGTATCCGTATCGAGAGATAATATTTATATTATTTGTCTGAATGTAGAAAAAAACGTAACTTTGCAGCGTTTTGGCGCAAAAAAGAAGCGGAATTATTGAATAACCTATTGGTTTTTCAATAATTATGTGTATTTTTGCAGCTCTATTTTGATAGAGCGAAATAATTGAATATACAAACTAAAGAATTTTTTAAACATTAAGAAATGCCTACAATTCAGCAATTAGTAAGAAAAGGAAGGGCAACTTTGGTTGAAAAAGGTAAAGCTCCTGCATTGGATGCATGTCCTCAAAGACGTGGTGTTTGTGTGAGAGTTTATACTACTACTCCAAAGAAACCAAATTCTGCGATGCGTAAAGTTGCGCGTGTACGTTTGACCAGTGGAAAAGAAGTAAATGCTTATATTCCCGGTGAAGGTCATAACTTACAAGAGCACTCTATTGTATTGGTAAGAGGTGGTCGTGTTAAAGACCTTCCAGGAGTTCGTTATCACATCGTTAGAGGAACATTGGATACAGCCGGTGTAAACGGTTGTACTCAAAGACGCTCTAAATACGGTGCTAAACGCCCTAAAGCAGCTAAGAAATAATTATTCTTTTAGCTTCAAATCGAGAATTAAAATTAGTTTTAAACGGTTTGAGTTTTTTGGAAAAGCGATATATCTTAATGAAGTATGTGAATATCTTCATTAATAATAAAGGTTGAGTAAATAAATTCAGAGGAATTTATTGAAGACACAAGCTGGCAACCAAGAACAAGAACACAAATTTTATTTAAAATGAGAAAAGCAAAACCAAAAAAAAGACAGATCCTTCCGGATCCTGTGTTTGGTGACAAGAAGGTAACGAAATTCGTTAACCATTTAATGTATGATGGCAAAAAAAGTACTGCCTTCGATATCTTTTATACGGCTTTAGAAAAAGTGAAAACTAAACTGCCTAACGAAGAAAAATCTACTCTCGAAATCTGGAAACAAGCTCTTGATAATATTACTCCGCTTGTTGAAGTTAAATCCCGCCGTATCGGGGGTGCTACATTCCAGGTTCCTACTGAAATCCGTCCGGATCGTAAAGAATCCGTTTCAATGAAAAATATGATCTTATATTCCCGCAAAAGAGGAGGAAAATCAATGGCTGATAAATTATCGGCTGAGATTGTTGATGCTTTCAACAGCCAGGGAGGAGCGTATAAGAGAAAAGAAGATATGCATAGAATGGCTGAAGCAAACAGAGCATTCGCGCATTTTAGATTTTAATTAAAAGAAAGGTAAGAAGAAAAATGGCAAAAGGTTCAGATCAACAACTGAAATATACTCGAAATCTCGGTATCATGGCTCACATCGATGCCGGAAAAACAACTACTTCGGAACGTATCCTTTTTTATACGGGATTGACTCATAAAATCGGGGAAGTTCACGATGGAGCTGCTACTATGGACTGGATGGAGCAGGAACAGGAACGTGGTATCACGATCACTTCTGCTGCTACAACAGCCAACTGGAAATACGACAACAATACTTATAAAATTAACCTGATTGACACTCCGGGGCACGTGGAC
The DNA here is from genome assembly GCA_020860885.1 of Bacteroidales bacterium. Lineage (GTDB taxonomy): Bacteria > Bacteroidota > Bacteroidia > Bacteroidales > Azobacteroidaceae > Azobacteroides. Next base: position 1,952 of record JAJBTS010000082.1, on the reverse strand, counting down.
TTTACTGTGGAAGTAGAGCGTTCATTGCGTATCCTGGACGGAGCGGTTGCTACTTTCTGTGCTGTAGGTGGAGTTGAGCCTCAGTCGGAAACGGTTTGGCGTCAGGCTGATAAATATATGGTACCTCGTATCGGCTATGTAAATAAAATGGACCGTTCGGGTGCTAACTTTTTTGAAGTGGTTAGGCAGGTAAAAGAAGTTTTAGGCGCTAGTCCTTGTCCTATTCAAATCCCTATCGGTGCTGAAGAAAAATTCCTTGGCCTGGTAGATTTGGTTACAATGAAAGCTTTGTACTGGCACGACGAATCTATGGGTGCTGATTATTCTGTAGAAGAAATACCTGCAGATCTGCTAAGCGAAGCGGAAGAGTGGAGAGAAAAAATGCTTGAATCCTTAGCGGAGGTCGACGATGCTATTATGGAAAAGTATTTTGAAGATCCTTCTACCATCACAGAAGACGAAATCCGTGCAGCTATTCGTAAAGGAACGTTAGCGATGCAGATCAATCCTATGTTGTGTGGCTCTTCTTTTAAAAATAAAGGAGTTCAACCTCTTCTGGATGCTGCTTGTGCCTATCTTCCAAGTCCGGTAGATACGGCTGCGATTGAAGGAACGGATCCTGATGATCCTGAAAAAGTACTGATCCGTAAGCCTAGCTCAGAAGAACCTTTATGTGCATTGGCATTTAAAATTGCAACAGACCCTTACGTAGGACGTTTGTATTTCTTCCGTGTTTACTCCGGAGAATTAACAGCAGGTTCCTACGTATATAATACCCGTTCAGGTAAGAAAGAACGTATTTCCCGTTTGTTCCAGATGCACTCCAATAAACAAAATCCAAAAGAATACATTGGATGTGGTGATATAGGTGCAGGAGTTGGTTTCAAAGATATCCGCACAGGAGATACTTTGTGTGATGAAAATCATCCGATCGTATTGGAATCTATGGATTTCCCGGATCCTGTGATTGGTATCGCTGTGGAACCAAAAACACAGAAAGATTTAGATAAATTAGGAATGGGTCTTTCCAAACTGGCGGAAGAAGATCCTACTTTCACTGTGAAAACGGATGAAGATTCGGGTCAGACAGTTATCTCAGGGATGGGAGAGCTTCACCTTGAAATTATTATCGACCGTTTGAAACGTGAGTTCAAAGTAGAATGTAATCAGGGCCGTCCTCAGGTATCTTATAAAGAAGCCATTACTAAACCTGTTGAATTGCGTGAAACATACAAAAAACAAACCGGTGGTCGTGGTAAATATGCCGATATGATCGTGCGTATTGAACCGGGCGATGCTGATTTTGATGGTGAATTGCAATTTGTGGATGAAGTAAAAGGAGGTAATATTCCTAAAGAATATATTCCTTCTATCCAGAAAGGTTTCCAACGCGCCATGAAAAATGGGGTGCTGGCTGGTTATAATGTAGATAAATTGAAAGTTACTGTTCTCGATGGTTCTTATCACCCGGTTGACTCCGATCAGTTGTCTTTCGAAATTTGTGCTATTCAGGCATTCAAGAGTGCTGCTGAAAAAGCAGGACCTGTATTGAAAGAGCCTATCATGAAAATCGAAGTTATCACTCCGGAAGAAAGCATGGGGGATGTAATCGGTGACTTGAACAAACGTCGTGGTCAGGTGGAAGGAATGGATACAAGCCGTACCGGAGCCAGAGTTGTAAAAGCTCACGCACCGCTTTCGGAAATGTTCGGTTACGTAACCGCTCTTCGTACTATCACATCGGGGCGTGCTACAAGCACGATGACTTTCTCCCATTATGAAGAAGTTTCTGCGAATGTGGCGAAAGCCGTATTGACAGAAGTGAAAGGTCGCGTAGATTTGATAAAATAAAATAAAAAACCCTCTCGATCTTTTTTCTTAAGAATCAAGAGGGTTTTTTATATTTATTATAAATCCGATAAAATATGGAATAGTTTTACTTCGTATTAAAG
>JAJBTS010000138.1 GCA_020860885.1 Bacteroidales bacterium | reverse complement strand
ATCTTTTATTTTATCTACTGCAGTAGAAAGATAAATTTTACTATTAATTTCAGTTGTTGTAGCATAATGCCCTGTCGCTATTTTATCAAATTCATGTCCCCATTTTTGTTCGAAAGTTCCGAATTTAATCAGTTTATTACACATCATATCCGGATTTGGAGTAAGTCCGCGTTTTACCGCATCAATCGTATAACTGACAACATTATCCCAATATTCTTCATGAAGAGAAACCACTTCCATTTTACAACCATATTTCTTTGCTATATATTGGGTGATTTCTATATCTTCTTCCGAAGGACAGTCTATGTATCCGTCTTTGTCTTCCATACCTATTTTTATATAGAATATGGTAGGATCGTAGCCGGCCTCTTTCAGCTGGTGTACTACTACTGAGCTATCAACGCCGCCTGAAACTAATGCTGCTATTTTCATTTAAAATGTCTTAAGATATATACAAAATTACTATTTTATCGATCAAAAGCGAAATAATTGGAAAATCTTATCTAACTTTGAATCCATAGCAAACAATAAATTAATTTTAATGAAAGTCAAAAAGCATATACTTTTGCCATTGGTTTTACTTTTTTACCTTGCTTTCATGGCCTATTATACCTATCCGGGAAGAGAAGGTAATGAGAATCTCAGTATTACTCAATATTACATTACTGTAGGAATAACTGTAGTCGTTATTGTTGCACTCTATTTTTTCCAAAAGAAGAAAGATGAGAACAGAGAGAAATACAAGGATAAAAAATAGATTTATTCTGAAAGCTTTTCTTTTAAGAATTGTCCGGTGTAAGAGTTTTCATTCATAGCAATATCTTCCGGAGTTCCTTGTGCAATAAGAAAACCTCCTTTATCTCCACCTTCCGGTCCTAAGTCAATGATATGATCTGCTAGTTTGATAACATCCATATTATGTTCAATAATCACGAGAGTATGTCCCCGGGAAATCAAGGCGTCAAACGCTTTCATTAAAACTTTGATGTCATGAAAGTGCAATCCAGTAGTGGGTTCGTCAAAAATAAACAAGGTAGGTTCCGCCTTTTCTTCACTTAAGTGATATGCAAGTTTTACTCTTTGATTTTCACCTCCTGAAAGAGTAAAAGAACTTTGACCTAATTTTACATATCCTAATCCGACATCTTGCAGGGTTTGAAGCTTCTTTGCAATTTTCTTTTCTTGATTATCTTTACTGTCATTAAAGAAAGAAATGGCTTCGTCAATGGTCATTTCAAGAATATCGTGAATGTTTTTTCCTTTGTATTCAACATCCAGAACGTCTTTGCGGAAGCGTTTGCCATGGCAGGATTCGCACTCAAGAACAACATCTGCCATGAATTGCATCTCTACAGTTATACTACCTTCTCCTTTACACTCTTCACATCGCCCACCCTCTACGTTGAAAGAAAAATACGCGGGGGTAAAACGCATTTGCTTGGCTAATGGTTGTTCGCCAAAGAGTTTCCTGATTTCATCGTATGCTTTAATATAGGTAACGGGATTAGACCGGGAAGATTTACCTATGGGATTCTGATCAATGAATTCAATCTTTTTAATCAGGTTTAAGTCTCCGTGAATACCTGTTGCCTGTACGGATAAATCTTTGGCATTGTCGTAATATCTCTTCAATGCCTGATAGAACACATCTCTTACTAAAGAAGATTTCCCGGATCCACTCACTCCTGTTACTACCGTCATGGCGTTTAGAGGGAAGCGTACATCAATATTCTTTAAGTTATTCTCCCGTGCTCCTTTTACTTCAATGTAATTGTTCCATTTTCTCCTCTTTTTCGGAATATGAATTTTTTCTCGTCCTGTTAAATATTTGACGGTATGGCTATTGCTGTTTTGATCCAGATTGGAGATTTCACCTTGATAAACCACTTCGCCTCCCAATTGTCCTGCATCAGGACCAATATCAATAATATAATCGGCAGCACGGATAATTTCCTCATCATGCTCTACAACTATAACAGTATTACCGAGAGCCTGTAATTGACGTAGCACTTTGATCAATAGATCGGTGTCTTTGGAATGCAATCCAATGCTAGGCTCGTCTAATATATAGAGAGATCCTACCAAACTACTTCCCAGGGAAGTGGCCAGATTAATTCTTTGACTTTCTCCTCCGGATAAGGTAGATGATAAGCGGTCTAATGTTAAATAACCTAATCCAACATCTACTAGAAACTGAAGGCGGGTATGAATTTCGATTAATAATCGTTTGGATACTTTCGCATCTTGTTCGTCCAATACTAATTCGTCAAAAAAAGATTTTACCTCGTTGACGGGCATTTTTACCAGATTGGCAATTGTTTTTCCGTGAATTTTGATGTATAAAGCTTCGGGCTTTAACCGGGATCCTTTGCAGGCAGGACAAATTGTTTTTCCCCGATAACGGGCAAGCATTACACGGTATTGAATTTTATAAAGGTTTTCTTCAACGTGTTTGAAAAAGTCATCAATACCCTTTAAAGACTTTTTACCATGCCACAATAGTTCTTTTTGTTCCTGAGACAAATCCGAATAAGGGCGATGAATAGGGAAATTGTATTTGGCGGCATTCTTTATAAAAGCCTGCTTCCACTCACTCATTTTTTCTCCTTTCCAGCAAACAACAGCATCGTCATAAATGGAAAGAGACCGGTTGGGTACAACCAAATCTTCTGAAATTCCGATTGTTTTCCCAAACCCCTCGCATACAGGGCAGGCACCCGCCGGACTATTAAAGTTAAACATCAGGTCCGAAGGTTCTTCGAATTCAATCCCATCAGCTTCGAACTTACGCGAAAATTCTTTACTGATCACTTTGTCTTGCGTATATATTTTTAATATGCAATAGCCATTCCCTTCAAAAAATGCAGTCTCTATAGAGTCGGATAAGCGGGAAATAGTCTGGTTGTCATTTGAAGCTGTAAGTCTATCTATTAATAAATAGATGTCTTTATTTTTTAATAAATCGTTATCATTTATTATTTCGTCAATCCTATAAATCTGCTCATTTATCTCTACTCTGGAATAGCCTTCCTTAATAAGGATTTCCAGTTGCTCCTTCATGTTGCGGGAAGAAGAAGGGATGATTTTAATCAATACTGCAAGACGGGTTCCTTCAGGATAACTGAGCATTTCATTTATAATATCGCTTACATTATGCTTCTTTACAATTTCTCCGGAAACAGGTGAAATCGTTTTTCCGATACGGGCATAAAGCATACGTAAATAATCGTAAATCTCAGTAGAGGTTCCTACCGTGGAGCGGGGGTTTCGTGTATTTACTTTCTGCTCAATAGCAATTGCAGGAGGGATTCCTTTTATGTAGTCGGTTTCAGGCTTACTCATACGACCTAAAAATTGACGGGCATACGATGATAAACTCTCAACATAACGCCTTTGTCCTTCTGCATACAATGTGTCAAAAGCTAAGGAAGACTTTCCGGATCCGGATAATCCCGTAATTACAATAAATTTGTTGCGGGGAATTTCAACATCGATATTTTTGAGATTATTTACTCTTGCTCCCTTTATTATTATATTAGATTCTAATGCCATTTCTTTGAAAAAAATAATTTACAAAGGTACGAAAATATACAATTCCTAAGATGTTGAAAGGAAAGGTCTTTTCATTAAGACATTGTAAAAATGTCTAATTATTGTAACTTTGTATATCCATCGAATAAAAGTATCATTTATTATTTCATGAGGAAATTTATTGTAGCATTTTGTATCTGTATTTTAATCTCTTATAATGGTTTTTCACAGATAACATCTAAACGGGAATTCCGCGGGGTCTGGATCAGTACGGCCTGGCAGGATCAATATAAGAAAATGTCTGTGCCGCAACTTAAGAAATATTTTATCCAAATGTTGGATAGTTTGCAGGCTTGCAATTTCAATGCTGTGATTTTTCAGGCAAGGCCTTGTGCGGATGCTTTTTACTATTCGGAAATAGAACCTTGGAGCCACCATTTTACTGGTCGGCAAGGGAAAGCCCCTCAGACTCATTTTGATCCTATGGAGTTTTTGATCGAAGAAGCTCATAAACGGCATATGGAATTTCATGCATGGCTCAATCCTTACAGGGTTTCTATGTCGGAAAGTGATATGCTCCATCATTCGCATATCTATTATAAACATCCTGAATGGTTTATTAAATATGGGAAACAAATTTATTTCGATCCGGGATTACCTCAGAGCAGAAAACATATTTGTAAGGTTGTTAAAGATATTGTTCGACGTTATGATGTAGATGCAATTCATATGGACGATTATTTTTATCCTTATCCGATTTCCGGGTTGAGTTTCCCCGATGATTCCAGTTTTGCTATCTATGGTGCTTCACAAGGTTTTGGAAAAAATCAACGGGATGATTGGAGAAGAAATAATGTAAATATTTTGATTCAACAAATAAAAAATACCATCGTTTTAGAAAAACCTTATGTGCGTTTCGGTATTAGTCCGTTTGGTATTTATCGTAATAAGAAGAGCACCCTTGATGGTTCTGGAAGTAATACCAATGGTTTGCAAAATTATGATAATCTTTATGCGGATGTAAAATTGTGGGTAGAAAAAGGATGGATTGATTATAACATTCCTCAAATTTACTGGGAGATAGGTCATTCTGCCGCTGATTATGAGACTTTGATTAAATGGTGGACTCTTAATAATTATGGAGCTCATTTATATATCGGGCAAGATGTAGCCAGGACAGTTAAAGCCAAAGATTTGAGTAATCCCGGGAAAAATCAGTTAAGTCGTAAGATGCAACTGGAAAGAAGCTTGCCTGCAGTATATGGTAACTGTTTTTGGTTGACTTATGAAATAATGAAGAATACAGGAGGAATAGCGGATAGTCTTAGAAATAATTATCACAAATATCCAGCTTTGATACCTCCTTATTTGCATATGCATCAAAAACGACCTAAGGATGTAAAATCATTAAGAGCACAATGGCTTCCACAAGGCTATGCTTTAACATGGAAGCCTAATGGGGATAAAAGAAATCCGGAGAATGCGCAGTATTATGTTGTATATTGTTTCAAAGATAAGGAAAAAGTAAATTTGGATGATCCTTCAAAGATTGTTGCTGTTACGCGTAATACATTTTATATGTTACCTTTTGAGCTCGGTAAAATTAAATATAAATATGTTGTTACATCTGTAGATCGTTTTCATAATGAATCAAAAAAAGGGAAATCAAAAACCGTAAGGTTGTAAAGTACATCAAGGCTGGCAAGGCAAACCTTATTTTAATACTCTTCAATACAGTCAGGTTTGTTAAATAGATTGGATGAATGAATTATAGTGAAATAAAAAAATATAGGTGATAGCTTATTCAGTTAAATTATTTTTATCAAAATTCATCCTTATACGCCATTCATTAGGATAAAGATTGTTTGTTCTTTTTACTATATTCTTAACAAATCCTAAGGGGTAGTTTTGATACGTAATTAAAATATGACCGTATGGAAGTCCCGAAAAAAGATCTTGACTGAGTGGATATTTTCGAAGATAAGTTAACGCCTCTTCTCTTTTTAATTCTAATACAGGAAAGGAAGAGTTATCCAGAGCATTGGACATGCTTAAAG
>JAJBTS010000145.1 GCA_020860885.1 Bacteroidales bacterium | reverse complement strand
TAATAAATGCTTTCTTAACTGATACAAAAATAAGCAGTTCTCCCGGATATGCGATGTCTCTTTTTCCGCACAAAATGTCGTTTTTTTCTTAAAATAAACTTTTGTATCTTGCAACCGGAAATAATACGATTAAAAACTCCTTTATTAATATGGAAAAAAAGATTAGCCAATTACAAATAGAAATCCTTACTCCTTATTTCCAGAAACAAGACTGTCCCTGTGAAATTCAAAGTTTCATCATTTCTGAAGAAAAAAAAATCGCTGCTGATTTCTCTACAGACGAATATTGTGCTTTCAATAGTCTATTGATAGGTATATGCCTGCAAGGGAAAAAAGATGTCCAGATTAACTTTAAAGATTATACCATTGAAAAGCAGACCCTTTTTGCTATTTTACCCAACTACGTTTTTCGTACTAAATACAGGTCTGAAGATTTTGACGGCCATATCATGTTTCTGACGTTGAATTGCATTACAGAGATGACAGATCTGAAAGAATTGGATCTATTAATGAAAATACAAGCTTACCCATGCATAAAAATAACTGAAGAAAATACGCAGAATTTACTGGAAATACATTCTTTGTTTTTAAAGCATTACAAGAATAAAAATAGCCCTTATTACAAACCTTTACTAAAGTCCATACTAAATTCATTTATATTTGAAATAGCCAATTTATATTCGGTTTATTACATTGATGGACTTGAGAGATTAAAAACACGTCAGATAGAAATAACAGAACGGTTTTTTATATTATTGCAAGAAAGCTTTCCAAAAGAAAGATCCATTAGTTACTACGCTGAAAAATTATGTATAACACCGAAGCATCTTTCTACGGTTGTAAAAAAAACAACCAATCATCCTGCCCTTAAATGGATCAACAGCTATATTATCCTGGATGCTAAAAGACTATTAAAAACAACCCATTCTACTATTATTGAGATTTCCGAAATGTTAAAGTTTCAGTCTCCTTCTTTCTTCATCCAGTTTTTCAAACAACATACGGGAGAAACACCTTTAAGATACAGGAAAGAATAATTCATTCAGTTATTTCTCTTTAACCATAAATCTCCATTCGATATCTTTCCATTCCTGAGCGTAATCTATTCCTACTCTGGGAACTGTAATAAATTCTGGTTTTTCATCCGAATCTTCTATCCATAATTCGTTTCCGGTTATAGATTTTCCTAATAAAGACTTATCCAATTTTAATTCCCGGCCTACCCTTCCCGGTCCATAGATTCCTTCTACAGCACGGATCATCACACCCTGAGGCTTCTCTTCTGCACCGGTCACAATATTTAACAACCAATAAATTCCATAGATCAGATAGACATAAATAACACCTCCTTTGTGGTAAAGCATTTCAGTTCGCGGAGTACGTCCTTTATGAGCATGACAGGCCTTGTCTTCTTCCCCTCGATAAGCTTCTACATCGGTAATTCGAAACCGGCGAACAGTTCCATCCGGATATTTTCTTACAAGATACTTTCCCAAAAGGCCAGGAGCCACTTTCAGAACATCTCTTCGAAAAAAAGAGACAGGTAACTTTTCAGGCATAAATTTCAGACATTTGATTTTATAATAAAATTACAAATAATTATTCAGATTAAAATGTATAGTATACAACAATTTAAGTATTGATAAAAAAGCTGTTCTTGAATATGGATTGATTTTTATGTACTTTTGCATACTTTGAATAAGAATCAATGAAAGTTTGCATAGCAGAGAAACCGAGTGTTGCACGGGAAATAGCCGTTATACTAGGGGCCAATAACCGGAAAGACGGATATTTCGAAGGAAATGGATACCGCGTAACCTGGACATTCGGGCATTTTTGTACTTTGCAGGAACCTCACGACTACACTCCTCAATGGAAATCCTGGTCTTTATCTTCCTTACCCCTGATCCCTCCCCGCTTCAGAATAAAACTTATCGAGAACGACGGAGTAAAGAAACAATTCGGTATAATAGAAAAGCTGATCGCGGAAGCCGATGAAGTGATCAACTGCGGTGACGCCGGTCAGGAAGGCGAATTGATCCAACGCTGGGTAATGCAAAAAGCACAATGCAAGGCTCCGGTAAAAAGATTATGGATTTCTTCTCTCACCGAAGATTCTATCCGCGAAGGTTTCAATAAGCTGAAAGATCAAAAAGATTTCGATAAGTTGTATGAAGCCGGACTCTCAAGAGCCATTGGAGACTGGCTGCTGGGAATGAATGCTACCCGCCTTTATACCGTCAAGTACGGTCAGAATAAGTCGGTTCTTTCTATCGGAAGAGTACAAACACCCACTCTGGCGATGATAGTAAAACGTCAACTGGAAATAGAGAACTTCAAACCGGAGCCTTACTGGGAATTAAAAACGGTTTATCGTGAAACAACGTTTTCCGCCACCAAAGGACGCTTTTCCTCCAAAGAAGAAGGTGAAGAATTCCTGGAGAAGATAAAGGGATCAGAGTTTGAAGTAACCGATGTCTCCATCAAAAAAGGAGAAGAAGCTCCTCCCCGATTGTTCGACTTGACTGCTTTACAAGTAGAATGTAATAAAAAGTTTGCTTTCTCTGCTGAAGACACATTAAAAATCATTCAATCGTTATACGAAAAAAAGCTGACGACTTATCCTCGTGTAGATACGACCTACCTGAGCGATGATATGTATCCTAAAATACCGGTTATACTAAAAGGATTATCCGGCTACGAATCCCTGACACAGCCAGTTCTGGATAATAAAATACCGAAATCAAAAAAGGTTTTCGATAATAAAAAAGTAACGGATCACCATGCCATCATACCCACCGGAGTCCGGGCAAACAATCTTACCGATAACGAACGGAAAGTGTACGATCTGATTACCAGACGTTTTATTGCTGCTTTTTATCCCAATTGTAAAATAGCAACAACCACTGTTTTAGGAGAAGCAGCTAAAATAGAATTCAAAGTAACCGGTAAACAAATATTATTTCCGGGTTGGCGGGTTGTTTTTGAAAAACAAAATAATAAAGAAGAGGAGGAAAAAGAAGAGGAAAATATCCTGCCGGATTTCACTAAAGGAGAAAAAGGACCTCATTTTCCTTCTTTAAATGAAAAATGGACACAGCCGCCTAAATATTACACCGAAGCTTCTTTGCTTCGTTCGATGGAAACAGCAGGGAAATTTATTGAAGATGAGGAATTACGGGATGTAATAAAAGAAAATGGTATTGGCCGGCCTTCCACACGGGCTGCTATTATTGAAACATTATTCAAAAGAAATTATATCCGAAAAGAACGTAAGAATTTGTATGCCACCCAAACCGGAATAGAACTGGTGGGTATAATAAAAGAAGATCTCTTAAAATCAGCAGAATTAACCGGGCAATGGGAAAAGAAACTCCGCCTGATCGAAAAAAACGAATACGATCCTGCCCAATTCATTGACGAACTCAAGCAGATGCTTACTCAAATCGTCACAAATGTAAAAATGGATACAAGCAGTAGCATCACTATTCAGGAACCCATAATAAAAGAACCTGCTCCTGTAAAGAAAGAGAAAAAAGAGCCCCAAAAGAAGAAGTCTCCAGCTAAAAAGAAAGAAAAATCAGAGATTCCTTCTGTATGTCCTCTCTGCAAGAAAGGAACTATCTTAAAAGGAAAAACAGCTTACGGATGTTCAGAATGGAAGTCGGGATGTAATTTCCGTATATCTTTCGAAGAAAAAGAAAATAAATAATAATTTCAATAATTGCTTTAATATTAAGCAGAATGGAAATAAAACGTAAAAAAGCAGTATTCAACTGGAGCGGAGGAAAAGATTCGGCTCTGGCGCTACTGAAAGTTATACGATCCGACGAATATGAAATCGTGTCGTTACTTACCACCGTAAACCGCGACAGCAAACGTTCCACAATGCATGCTATACCGGAAAAGATCCTGCAAATGCAAGCCGATAGTATCGGATTGCCTCTCCACATTGTAAATTTAACTCCTAAAGGCGATATAAGCGATTATGAGTCAGAAATGCAGACTGCTGTAGAATTATTTAGAACTCAAGGTGTCAGCTATTTCATTTTCGGTGATATTTTCCTGAGCGATGTACGCTCTTACCGGGAAAAGCAATTAGAACCTTACAACATAAAGGTCGTAGAACCTCTATGGGATAAAACATCTAAAGAAATAATGACGGAATTTCTTGAATCCGGACTAAAGACTGTTGTTGTTACAACTACGGCTGATCTTCTGGGCAAAGAATACATCGGAAAAACAATTGATCAGCATTTTATTGATTCGCTTCCGGAAGAAATAGATATCTGCGGTGAAAATGGAGAATATCATACCTTATGCTACGATGGCCCTATATTCAAAAATATCATTCCTATTGAATTAGGCGAACCGTTCCTTTTCTCGCACGAAGTCGGTATGGAAGATGGTTCCCGTAAAACATTCTCTTACTGGTTCGCAAATATACAAGAATAATAAAAACAATAGATAATTTGTACTTTTAATCAAAAAATTTAACTATATGCCCTGATAATCTAATATTAACAAATTTATTGAATTATGAAAACACATTCTATGCTTACCTCCATTTTATTTTTATTTGTTTTATGTATGATCGGCTGTACGGAAAGTATGGTTATTGAAGAAAGCGATCCCATTCAAACACACAACGAACCGGTTGAAACGAAAAGCTACTGCAATTGCTCCAGTCACGAACACGACGATAATTGCTCATTTACGAATACCTATTGTCCGACTTGCGGCAAAGAACTTTGTTCGGCCATCCTACCGGAATCTCCTGAAAATAGTTTTTGTGGATGTAATGTTGTGGGTCACTCCCATGGCACTTCATGTTCTGCCGTAGGGACTTTATGTCCGAACTGCGGTAAAAAAACCTGCAGAAACGTATGGGGAGGAGACGGGGGACCCTATGTTTCATATCCTACAAGTATCCGTAATATCATCCAGAGCAGCAACAATAAAACGGATAATTTTTATTTCGAAGGGGTTCTTAATGCATATAAGAAATTAACCGTTTATATTAATCCCGGCAACCATTGGAGACAAAGCAAACGAACCTACGGAATAGAAGTTTCGGTATACCCATGCGGAGTTGACTGCAACCCAGTCCATAAACCGCATTCCTATTGGCTTTCAAACGGACAGGAAAACTGGCAGCATCTATACCTGAATCAAGTATCCCCCTCCTCATTAACTATATATGGTATTCCTGTTTTAACTGTTAATTTGCGCGGACTTCTTTCTGAAACTTATGAAGCAGATATATACAACAAAAATATTATAGATGTATTTTATCATATTCAGGAAGTGTACGATGAATACGATGAAATAATAACTGTAGTAATTGATAAGTAAAGATTTATAAGTTACCTAAAACTTTCAGAAACAAAAATGGCCGGAAGAAAACCTTCCAGCCATTTTTGTCTAAATATTTTTCCTGAAAAACTAATTAACCAAGTGCTGAGGAAAAGAAATAGGTGATGGTTATAGAAGAGTTTCGTTCATCCATTCCTTATTTCTAATTTATCTTATCTCCTAATCTTGAGATAAAATCGACATGGACATTATTCAATTTATTATAATTTACCCAT